>NZ_JBQFOU010000020.1:0-71374 GCF_056533845.1 Ruegeria sp. F5
CTCGCCGTCTCCAGCAACCCAGCAACCGCCTCAGCAGCGCCGGTGAAGGGGGTTCTAAGGTTTACCAACAATAGCCGCAAGAGGAAAAACAGGAAAACGCGATATTTTTCCATTTTTCAGTATTTATTTATTTTTATCATATAGTTACAGCAAGTTTGATCCCAATTACAAGGGATCAAACCAGAGCCCCAGGCCGGGAATCACGACCGCAAAGGGCTTATTCACACACTTGCCCACAGACTCACCGCAGACTCAGGCGGAATCGGCCCGGCGGACCCGCGTGAACAGGCGCGGCACGGGCAATCGGACGACCAGCAGGACGACGATCACCGTCAGGTATATCAACGGTTTGATCTGAAACCCCTTGGCCAGCATCACATAATGCAACCCGCCAAGAAGGGCCGCGCCATAGACCAGTTTGTGCAGGCTTCGCCACTGCGGCCCCAGCTTCCGCACCGACCAGTTGTTGGAGGTCAAAGCCAAAGGCAGCATCAGCAGGAACCCGGCCATCCCCACCGTAATATAGGGGCGCTTGAGGATATCCGCCCAGATCTGGCTCAGCACCTGCACATCCAGCACCAGCCAGACAAGCAGATGCAGCGCGACATAGAGGAAAGCCAGAACCCCGATGGCGCGGCGGAACTTCATCAGGTTCAGCCCGAAATACCGCCGCAGAGGTGTGACGGCCAGACCCAGGATCAGCAGTTGCAGGGCAAGTTCGCCCAGTTCATGCTCAAGCGCCTCAATGGGTTCGACGCCAAGCCCGCCGGTCTGCGCCAGATAGAACAGCCAGGGCACAGGCAAAATCCCGGCCATATAAACCGCCCATACCGGGATTCGGCGCAGTATCTGGTTCACCGTCTGCATGATCCTAGTAGTTCTTTGCCAGATCCATACCTTCATAAAGGCCCGCGACCTCTTCCTCGTAGCCGTTAAACATCAGCGTCGGTTCCCGCCTTGCGAACAGCCCCCCACCGATGCGGCGTTCAGAGGCCTGCGACCAGCGCGGATGATCCACGTTCGGGTTCACATTACTATAGAAACCGTATTCGCGCGGGTTCGACATGTTCCAGCTTGTCGGCGGCTCATCCTCGGTCAGCGTGATGCGGACAATCGACTTGATGGATTTGAAACCGTATTTCCACGGCACGACCAGACGCAGCGGCGCCCCGTTCTGGTTCGGAATCGGGCGGTCATAAATCCCCGTGGCCATGATCGTCAGCGGGTGCATGGCTTCGTCCAGCCGCAGCCCTTCGCGATAGGGCCATTCGAGGACAGGGAACCGGACACCCGGCATCTCATCGGGGCGCAGCGCCGTTTCAAAGGCCACGTATTTGGCCCCCTCCTGCACGCCCACCATGTTCAGCAGATCGGCCAGTTCGAACCCGTTCCACGGGATTACCATCGACCAGGCCTCGACACAGCGGAAGCGATAGATGCGTTCCTCGACCGTCATCTCGGACATCACATCCGCGAACTGGTAGTCACCGGGGCGGTCAACCAGACCGTCGATCTTGATGCTCCACGGTTCAGTCACCAGCGTATGGGCATATTTTGCCGGATCGTCCTTGCGCGTGCCGAACTCGTAGTAATTGTTGTAGGACGTGATCTCTTCCCAGGTATTGGGCTCCAGCGCGTCCTGCGCCCGGGACGGATTTGGCAAGCTCGCCAACCCCACGCCTGCCAACCCGGCCATCACCTGCCGCCGGTTCAGAAACGCCGCCCTTGGGGTAACGTCAGCATGTGTCAAAGTGTTGGTCCAGCGATGCGCCATGTAAGTCTCCGTATATATGCACCTCGGTCACGAGGTAGACCGCTGATAGCACAGAGCCAAGGAAACAGGCGTAACGATTGAGCGAACAGATTGTAACTTAGGGTCCGCTTATCCCAGCTGCAGCCCAACAGCACGGTTGATCTCGGCCCCGGTGTTAACGGCCTGATAGGTCGGGAACGGCTGCCGGGATGACATGTCGATATCACGCCGCACCCAGTCTTTTCCCTCTAGCTGCCTGAGCGAGGACGACAACGCCCGGTCGGTAATTGCCCCGAGATCTGATTTGAGACCTGAAAAGCGTCTTGGTTGATGCGTCAGCGCCAAAACCGGAACCGTCCAATTGCGGCGGAGCATCGTGAACTCGGCCTCATTGGGGACCAGCGCAACGATCCTGGCCGCCAGCGCGGCGGCCTGCCTGCCTTTTTCGGTCAATCGGAACTCGGGGCGCAAGGGATGGCCATGGCCGGGGTTCCTTTCAAGCAATCCAAGATCAACAAGATGCTCAAGGCTTGCGGCAAAGGCCGTCCGGCCTGCGCCTGTCGCGGTCAGCAAAGGCGCCTGCCTGCCGGGGACACCGTGATGCAACTGCGCCAGAATGTTCAGCGACCATGCCCGGGATGTAAGCTTGACAAGTGTCGTTATGTCCATAAAATATAGTTACCATATTTTTAGACATAAGGAAAGTTCTATGGCCCTTGTTTCTTTGGAAAGCACCATCACACTCGCCATTTCCGTCAAAGACCGCCACGCAAGCGCGCACTGGTATAGCGAGAAACTTGGATTTGAACTGATCCATCACATTGATGAAGCCGGGTGGAGCGAGATGTTGACCAAGACCGATGGGGTCACACTTGGTCTGGGTGAACAGACGGAACCTACGCCCGGGAACACTGTACCGGTGTTTGGTATCTCTGACATCGCCACGGCCCGCGCCGCGCTTGAAGGCGCAGGGGTTCGCTTTGACGGCCCGACCGAAACCATCGAAGGGATGGTCAGCACCGCGACATTTTACGATCCGGATAACAACGCGATGATGTTGGCGCAGGATTTGACAGGGCAGGCGTGAGTTTTGCGCAGAAGCCCGCCCTCTTGCATCTGCGAAGTTAAAAGACCCGCCGGTTTGGCGGGTCTTTCCGTTTTTAAAGATCAGTGCACCACGGCATCATCCGGGCGTGGCCGTTCCGAAGTGCCCAGCCGGTCGCCAATGATCAGGCCATCAGCCCCGGCCGTTACAGGAACGGTCTCGCCATCCTTGATCTCACCGGCCAGCAGAGCCTCGGCCAGCGGGTTCTGAAGGGCGCGCTGGATCACACGCTTGAGCGGACGCGCGCCAAAGACCGGATCATAGCCTTCGTTGGCCAGCCATTCCTTCGCGCCATCGTCCAGAGCCAGCTCGATCTTGCGGGCGGCCAGACGCTTTTGCAGACGCGCCATCTGAATATCGACAATGCCATCCATATCGGCCCGCTTGAGGCGGTCAAAGATGATGGTCTCATCCAGACGGTTCAGGAACTCGGGCCGGAAATGCGCCCGGACCGCATCCATCACATCGCGCCGTGCCTGCGCGCTGTCCGCGCCTTCGGGCAACTGGCTCAGCGCCTGAGAACCGAGGTTCGAGGTCAGGATGATCAGCGTCTGCTTGAAGTCCACGGTGCGGCCCTGACCATCGGTCAGAACGCCATCGTCGAGAACCTGCAACAGCACGTTGAACACGTCCGGATGCGCCTTTTCGACCTCATCAAACAGCACAACCTGATAGGGCCGGCGCCGCACGGCTTCGGTCAGCACACCGCCTTCGTCATACCCGACATAGCCCGGAGGAGCACCGATCAGACGGGCGACCGCGTGTTTCTCCATGAACTCTGACATGTCGATGCGCACCATCGCGTTGTCGTCGTCAAACAGGAAATTCGCCACGGCCTTGGTCAGTTCTGTTTTCCCCACGCCGGTGGGCCCGAGGAACAGGAACGAGCCCAGCGGGCGGTTCTCATCATTCAGGCCCGCGCGCGCACGGCGCACGGCATTGGCAACGGCAGTCACCGCCGCATCCTGACCGATCACGCGGGAATGCAGATCGTCTTCCATCCGCAGCAACTTCTCGCGTTCCCCTTCCAGCATCTTTGCGGTCGGGATACCCGTCCAGCGTTCGACCACCGAGGCGATCTGTTCGGGACGCACCGTTTCCTCGGCCATCATGGCGTTGCTTTCGGCGTTTTCGGCCTCGGTCAACTGCTTCTCAAGCTCTGGGATAATGCCATAGGACAGCTCACCGGCTTTTGCCAGATTGCCTTCGCGCTTGGCGATCTCCAGATCGGCCCGCGCCTTGTCGAGTTGCTCTTTCAGATCGCGTGCGCCCGCCAGCTTGTCGCGTTCGGCCTGCCACTGGGCGGTCATCTCGGCGGATTGCTCCTGCAGGTCGGCCAGATCCTTTTGCAAGGTTTCCAGACGATCTTTTGACGCCGCATCATCCTCAAGCTTCAGCGCCTCTTCCTCGATCTGCATCTGCAGGATCTGGCGATCCAGCTGATCGAGTTCCTCTGGCTTGCTGTCCACTTCCATCCGCAACCGCGACGCGGCTTCATCGACAAGGTCGATGGCTTTGTCGGGCAGGAAGCGGTCGGTGATATAGCGATGCGACAGCGTTGCCGCCGACACCAGCGCCGAGTCGGAAATCCGCACTCCGTGGTGCAGCTCGTACTTTTCCTTGATGCCGCGCAGGATGCTGATCGTGTCCTCGACGGTCGGCTCGGTGACCATCACAGGCTGGAACCGGCGCGCAAGGGCCGCGTCTTTTTCGACGTAATTACGATACTCATCCAAAGTGGTCGCGCCGATACAGTGCAACTCACCCCGGGCAAGCGCAGGCTTGATCAGGTTGGCGGCATCCATCGCGCCGTCGGATTTCCCGGCGCCGACCAGCGTATGCATCTCGTCAATAAACAGGATGATCTCACCGGCGGCCTCGGTCACTTCGGTCAGAACCGCCTTCAGGCGTTCTTCGAACTCACCCCGGTATTTCGCACCGGCAATCAGCGCACCCATGTCGAGCGCAAGCAGCTTTTTGTCTTTCAGCGATTCCGGCACGTCGCCGTTGATGATGCGCAGGGCCATGCCCTCGGCAATCGCGGTTTTACCGACGCCGGGTTCCCCGATCAGAACCGGGTTGTTTTTGGTCCGGCGCGACAGAACCTGCATCGAGCGGCGGATTTCCTCATCCCGCCCGATGATCGGGTCGATCTTGCCCTCGGCCGCCGCTTCGGTCAGGTCGCGCGCGTATTTCTTGAGCGCGTCATACCCTTCCTCTGCCGAGGCCGAGTCAGCGGTGCGGCCCTTGCGGATGTCATTGATCGCTTCGTTCAGCTTCTGGGCGGATACGGCTCCGGCCTCCAACGCCTCTTTGGCTTTGGATTTCACCATGCACAACGCCATCAGCACCCGCTCGACCGGCACAAAACTGTCGCCCGCCTTGGTGGCAATCTTTGCAGCCTCGTCCAAAACCTTGGCGGTCTGGCCGTCCATGTAAATCTGGCCCGCATCGCCGCTGACCTTCGGGATTTTCCCCATCGCGGCATCCAGCGCCTCGACCACGCGGCCCGGCGCGCCGCCCGCGCGTTTGATCAGGTTGCTGGCCAGCCCCTGATCGTCATCCATCAATGCCTTGAGTATATGTGTGGGCTCCAGCCTCTGGTGCCCCTCGCGCAGCGCAATCGTTTGCGCCGCCTGCACGATTCCCCGTGCCCGCTCGGTGAACTTGTTCAAGTCCATGCTGTTCTCCTTTTCCAAGCGCCCCGTTTTGACATGCCCGCCTGGCGGCACATGTCGGTCGAAGCCTCACATTCAATCTGGGAAATATCTGACCGGGTTCAAGAGGCTTAGCGCCACAAATCGGCCCTATCCGCGCGGGATCGAATAGACCGTGTAGCCGCCGGTTTCCGCCATCTGCTGCGCGTCATACATATCGACCAGAGACTGCTCCGCGTCGCTGCCGGTGGGGCAGGAAACAAGATCGGCGGTGTGGTCCAGAAATTCGCCGGTAAAGGCTGTCTCGCCCGTCAACTGGCACCAGTCGTCGTCCGAGCGGTAGCCGCGCACCAGCAGCAGATTGTCATTGGTCGGGGCCGGTGCTGCGCCGGTATCCGATGCGCCGCCATGCTTGACCTCATCACATGCCGCCAGTGCGATGAGCATTCCGAGTGCAACCAGATGTTTCATGTCCTGTCCCTTTTCAAATCATTCACCTGAATTGCGGGCAATATAGCACAACCTGCGTTCTGCGCCTTGAACCCGTTCACCGTCGCCAGATCATGGACAGACCGCCCCGAACCCGTTAGGACGCAGACGTTTGCCAAAAAAACGGAGCGCACCCCATGTCCGATGACCGCCTGATCGTAGCCCTCGATGTCCCGAACGCCCTGCAGGGGCTGGCCATGGCCGAACGGCTGGGCGACAGTGTCTCGTTTTACAAGATCGGGCTGGGCATGCTGACCGGTGGCGGGCTGGCTTTGGCCAATGAGCTGAAGCAGGACCACGGCAAGCGCATCTTTCTGGACATGAAGCTGTTCGACATCGGCAACACGGTCGAAAACGCCGTACGCGGGCTGGCGCAGTTCGATCTGGATTTCCTGACCGTGCATGGCGACCCGCATGTGGTGCGGGCGGCCAAGGAAGGGGCTTCGGGCAAGGACCTGAAAATTCTCGCGGTGACGATCCTGACCTCGCTTAACCGCGACGATCTGGATGCCGGCCTGCTGAAAGACGGCGACGTGCAGGATCTGGTGGTCGAACGCGCCGCCCGCGCGTTGGAGGCCGGGGCGGACGGCGTCATCGCCAGCCCGCAAGAGGCCGCCCTGATCCGCGCCCTGCCCCAGGCCGAAGGCCGGCTGATCGTGACCCCCGGCGTGCGCCCTGCGGGTGCGGCATTGGGCGATCAGAAACGCGTCGCCACCCCCGCCAGCGCCATCGGCGACGGGGCCGATCACATCGTTGTGGGCCGCCCGATCTATCAGGCAGACGATCCCAAAGCCGCTGCCGAGGCTGTTCTGAACGAGTTAAATTCTTTGACACGCCACTAAACGGCACAGGGGAATCAGCCCGTATTTGCCCAAGAACGGGCGGCAACCTCTTGACGTTACGTCAATTTTCACGCCCACCGCGCCAAATTGCCCCTGTGCCTGAAAACACACATTCAAAACCCGCATTAGGTATGGGCTGTGTTCACGCTATCGCATTCACGCATTTTGCGCGATTCTGGGGATGAGACACTCCCCAACGAACCGTCTCTTCCTGAGGTTCGTTACCTCCCCCCGCCCTGTTGCGGGGGGTCTTCTTTCGGAACATCCGGCGCGGCTGACGGGCCTGTGATCACCCGCAAAGGGTGCTATAAGAAGTTTCCCGAACCCTGCGCATGTGGACGCAAATGCCCGGTCTGTGCCGAGATTGCCTGACTTCGCTGAACGATGAGCGGCGCTGCCCGTCCTGCGGCAGCCCGCGCGTGCTGGCGCATCCCGAACTGTTCGACCTGTCCATTGCGCATATGGATTGCGACGCGTTCTACGCCTCGGTCGAAAAGCGCGACAACCCCGATCTGGCGGACAAGCCGGTGATCATCGGCGGCGGCAAGCGTGGCGTCGTATCCACCGCCTGTTACGTAGCGCGGATCAGGGGCGTGCGCTCGGCCATGCCGATGTTCAAGGCCCTGCAGTTGTGCCCCGAGGCGGTGGTGATCAAACCGCGCATGTCGGTCTATGCCAAGGTCTCGCGCGAAATCCGCGCGATGATGGATGAGCTGACCCCGGACGTTGAACCCCTGTCGCTGGACGAGGCGTTCATGGACCTGTCGGGCACGCAACGCCTGCACGGCGCGCCGCCTGCGGTGATGCTGGCGCGGCTGGTCAAGCGGATGAAAGACGAACTGGGCCTGACCGGGTCCATCGGCCTGAGCCACAACAAGTTTCTGGCCAAGGTCGCCTCGGACCTCGACAAACCGCGCGGGTTTTCGGTGATCGGCAAGGCCGAAACCGCCGCGTTTCTGCATGACAAACCGGTGCGGCTGATCTGGGGTATTGGCCCGGCGGCGCAGGAGTCGCTGGACCGAGCTGGCATCCGCACATTTTCAGACCTGCTGCGCTGGGATCAGGAAGCGCTGACCGCCCGGTTCGGATCGATGGGCTACCGCCTGTGGCATCTGGCCCGCGGACAGGACAAGCGCCGCGTCTCGGCCCACGAACCGATGAAGTCGATCAGCAATGAGATGACGTTTTTCGAAGACACCTCGAGCACCGAGATTCTGGACGGGCACCTGTGGCGCATGGCCCTGAAAGTCTCGGATCGCGCCAAGGCCAAGGGGCTGGCGGGGCGGGTTGTCACGCTGAAGCTGAAGAAAGCTAACCACAAGATCCTGACCCGGCGCGTGTCCCTGCGCGACGCGACCCAGATCGCCGACCGGATTTACCGGACCGCACGCGCATTGTTCGATCAGGTTGGCGATCAGGGACCCTATCGCCTGCTGGGCTGCGGGTTGTCCGATCTGTGCCCGGAAGATCAGGCCGATATCTCGGGCGATTTGCTGGACCCGGGTGCGGCGCGACGGTCACAAGCCGAGCGGGCGACGGACGAGATTCGCAGGAAATTCGGAACCGATGCGATCGTGAAGGGGCGGGCGCTGCGCTGAACTTATTCAGCGGCCAATTGCGCCGGCTCTGCACCGATGGCGGATATCTCGGCGATCACCTGCCGCAGCACATTGGCAAAGGCCATGAAGTTGGCATTCGGCGTGATCTTTTCCTCGTCCATGTACAAGGCCCGATCGATCTCGATCTGAACCGCATGCTGATGCCGCCCCGGACGCCCATAGGTCTGCGTGACATAAGCCCCGGCAAAGGGCGCATTCCGCGCGACGGCCAGACCCGCCGAGGCAAAGGCCGATTCGATCCGCTCGACAATCTCGGCCGAGGCGGATGCGCCGAACCGGTCACCCAGCACGATCTCGGGCCGCTTGCTATGCGCGGCGCTGGCCATCGCCACGGCCTCATGCGGCATCGAATGGCAATCGACCAGAATCGCCTGCCCGAATTTCTCGTGCGATTCCGCCAGCAGGGATTTCAGGCGCGCGTGGTAGGGCCGCCAATGGGTGTCGATGCGCAAGCGCGCCTCGTCCATGGTCAGCTTGCCGCGATAAATCGCGCGCCCATTTGCCACCACCCGCGGAATCACCCCCAGCCCCGAGGCGACGCGCGGATTGTGCCCATGCCTGCGCGCGCCGCTGATCAGCGCCGGGTCAAGCTCATCGGCGCTGCGGTTGAGGTCCAGATAGGCGCGCGGCATCGCGGCCTTGATCAGCGGCGCGCCGCAATCGGCGGCAGGCGCGAAAAGCTGATCGACAAACGCATCTTCCGAGGATCGAATCACATTAGGATTCAGCACCGAACGCTTCAGAAAGGCCTCAGGATAGTCGCGCCCGCTATGCGGCGAAGAAAAAACCGCGCATGAGCTGCGGTTTTCGGGCATATCCAGTGTGTAGGCTGCGTTCTGCATGATTACTCCGTGTTCGCAGCTAACATAGACCGGAAAATAGTTCTTCCAAACCCCTTGAACCCCTTTGCGACTCCTTTTATAGACCCCGCTACCTGCGCGGGTATCCGCGCCCCATTTCGTTATGGGGCAGGGCACGCAAAGGTTCGTGGGCGGTTAGCTCAGCGGTAGAGCACTTCGTTGACATCGAAGGGGTCACAAGTTCGATCCTTGTACCGCCCACCATCGTTTCACTGTTCCGGGTTTTCCGGGGCACCCGCTAACCCAGGCGCTGGCCACGTCTTTGATGAAGGCGCCGCAGATTGGAGACAGACCAATGAAGGTCAAGAACTCGCTCCGCTCGCTCAAGAACCGGCACCGTGATTGCCGGATTGTGCGTCGCAAAGGCCGCGTCTACGTGATCAACAAGACGCAGCGCAAGTTCAAGGCTCGTCAGGGCTAAGAACTGCACAATACCGAATTGAAAGAACCGCGCCTTCGGGTGCGGTTTTTTTGTTGGCGGACGGGATGAGCCATGCACCGACCATCAGCCTGTCCCGCCTGAAACTTTCAAAGTTTCAGGGACGGTTTCTTTTCAAGAAACCGTCGTTTCTCGCGATAGCGACCATTTGACCAACTAAATTGGTCGGAAATCCTTGCATCCCCCGCAGAATCGTTTAATTGACCAAATCAGTCGGGTTATAACCCGCCACGCACTTCAATGTTGGGACAAAAAGATGCTGAAATCCTCTACCTGCGTTGCCGCCGCCCTGACGGCGCTGATTGCCACCTCTGCCGCCGCCGAGGGCGAACTGAACCTGTATTCCTCGCGCCACTACGACACGGATGAGCGTCTGTATTCGGATTTTGAAGAGGCTACAGGCATCAAGATCAACCGGATCGAGGGCAAAGCCGATGAGCTGATCGCCCGGATGGAGGCCGAGGGCGCGAACTCTCCGGCGGATGTGATGCTGACGGTCGACACCTCGCGACTGGCCCGCGCCAAAGAGGCCGGTGTGCTGCAAACCATCGACAGCGCCGTTCTGGAAGAGCGCGTTCCGGCCAACTTGCAGGACACCGACAATCAATGGTTCGGCTTCTCGCAGCGCGGGCGGATCATCTTCTACAACAAGAACAAGGTCACCAACCCGCCCGCCACCTATGCCGATCTCGCCAAGCCGGAGTATCAGGGGCTGATCTGCATCCGGTCGTCCAGCAACGTCTACAACCAGACCCTGCTGGCCTCGATCATCACCCATGAGGGCGCGGATGCGGCCAAGGGCTGGGCCGAAGGCATCGTCGCCAACATGGCCCGTGACCCGCAGGGCGGCGATACCGACCAGCTGCGCGGCATCGTTTCGGGGGAATGCGACATCGCCGTGTCGAACACCTATTACTTCGCCCGTTCGATCCGCAAAGACGTCAAGGGTCTGTCGGCAGACCGTGACATGATCGGCTGGGTGTTCCCCAACCAGGACAGCTATGGCGCGCATATGAACCTGTCGGGCGGCGGCGTTGCGGCACATGCGCCGAACAAGGAAAACGCGATCCTGTTCCTGGAGTATCTCTCCGGCGATCAGGCGCAGCAGTATTTCTCGGCTGGCAATGACGAGTTCCCCGCGGTCGAAGGCGTTGAACTGGCCGAGTCGGTGAAGGCTCTGGGCGAGTTCAAAGCGGATGAGGTCAACCTGTCCGAGGTGGCCAAGAACATCCCCGAGGCGCAGAAAATCTTTAACGAGGTTGGCTGGAAATAACCCTGCTGAAATATCGGGCAGTTCAGGGGTGCGATGCTGGTTCGCACCCCTTTTTCGTTGCGTAGAATTAATGTTTGGCGAATACTATTCTCGTAAACGAAAGAAAATCTCATATTTGATACATGCTTGATGCCCTCTCTGACCGCCTCGCCACTCGCCTGAAGGACCTCCGTCTGGGGCACAACTGGTCGCTGGACCAACTGGCCGAACACAGCGGCATCAGCCGGGCGACGCTGTCGCGGATGGAGAAGGGTGACGTCAGCCCGACCGCCGAAAGCCTCGGTAGGTTGTGCGCCGCCTACGGCCTGCCGATGTCGCGCCTGCTGATGATGGTCGAGGACAGTTTCGACCCCAAAGTGCCCTTTGAACGTCAGGCCGAATGGCGCGACCCCGAGACCGGCTTTACCCGCCGCGCCGTGTCGCCCCCTGCCCCCGGCCTGAACGGAGAGGTTCTGGAATGCCACCTGCCCCGCGACACGGTGATCACCTATGAAACGCCACCCAAACCGGGGCAGGAACATCACCTGATCGTTCTGGATGGTGCGTTGACCCAGACGGTCGACGGCACCGCACATGTGCTGAACGGCGGCGATTGCCTGCGCTATCACCTGTCGGGTCCGACCCGGTTTGAAACCGGCCCCGCGCGCGGTGCGCGCTACATTCTGGTGCTGGTATGATCACCCGGCTGACCGACGCTTATTTCGACAGCGCGTTGGATGACCTGACCGAAATTCTGCACGCCTGCGTTCACACCGGGGCCAGCATTGGCTTCATCCTGCCCTTTTCGCCCGACGATGCCCGCGCCTATTGGCAGAACCGAGTCCGGCCCGGCGTGGCCACAGGCGCGCTGGACCTGTTTGTCCTCTATGACGCGGGGCGCATTCAGGGCACCGTCCAGTTGATCCCGGCCCCGATGCCGAACCAGCCGCATCGGGCGGATGTGGCCAAGTTGTTGGTGCATCCGCAGGCCCGGCGGCGCGGGCTTGGGCGGGCGCTGATGACTGCCCTGACCGATCGTGCATCGGAATTGGGGCGCACCGTTCTGGTTCTGGATACCCGCAGCAGCGATCCGTCGCGCATTCTGTACCAGAGCCTTGGGTTCCAGATCGCCGGGGAAATCCCGGATTACTGCCGCAACCCATTCGAAGACAGGCTGGAGCCGACTACCTATATGTACAAAAACCTTGCCGAATCGGCGGTCTGACGCGAAACGCAGACGTTACTCGGCGGCGGTGACCTTTTCGGGAAATTTGTTCGGCAGCAACCCCATCGCACGGGCCTGCCGCACATCCGCAAGCAAATCGCGCTCGGCGGCGGCAAACAGATCCTCGGGGTCGTCGAGGACGAAATACCCCATCTGATGCATGTCGATCCGGTACGGCGTGCGCAGAATGGTCAGGATATCGAACGGGTCCCGGTCGGGAATGTCGCTGGTGACAGCATAGACAAGCTCGGTCGGGGAAGAGGCCAGCCCGGAGCCCAGCGCCTTGATCTTGCCGTCCTGACGGCGCAGCCCGAATTCGATGGAAAACCAGTAGAGCCGGATCAGCCAGGCATAGTCACTCGCATCCGCCTGAACGCCTGCCTTTCCGATGGCATGGCTGAACGCGGCAAAGCGCTTATCGCTCAGCAGCGGCGTGTGTCCGAAAATCTCGTGAAAGATGTCTGGCTCTTCGATGTAGTCGAAATCCTCGCGCGAGCGGATGAAGGAGGCCGCCGGGAACACCCGGTCCGCCAACATGCCGAAAAAGGTCTTGAACCCGATCAGCGCGGGCACCGGCTGCACGCGCCAGCCGGTCAGGTCCAGCAGACGCTCGGAAATGTCGGCGCAGGACGGCACCTTGGTCTTCGGCAATTCCAGCCGCGCCAGCCCGTCGGTATATTCGCGCGCCATGTAGCGCTGCACGTTACCTTCCTGCGCGGCGTAAAGATCGGCCCAGACGCGATCTTCGTCGGCGGTATAGTCGATGTGACCCCGTTCATCGGCCACTTTGGCAACGTATTTGGTCGATTTGGGCATAGCTCTCCTCCGGCTTGCTAACAGGATACCTGTTCGGGTGCGGTGGATTTGTTTTGATTCCAGGTGATTTTGGTCTATTTTGACAAATTCATTTTGGTTTTGTTCGGAAAGCGAAACATATGCTTCAACCTGCCGATATAGCCATCCTGCGCGAATTACAGATCAACGGTCGTCTGTCCATGCAGGACCTGGCCGAAAAAACCGGGCTCTCGGCCTCGCAATGCTGGCGGCGGGTCCGCGATCTTGAGGCGTCGGGCGTTGTCTCGGGCTACCGCGCGCAGGTGGCGGCCAAGGCGGTGGGGCTGAATGCCATCGCCTATGTGCATGTCGCGCTGCGGGATCATCAGGAGGACAGCATCGCGGACTTCCTGCGGCTGGTCGAAACCGAGCCGCAGATTGTCGAATGCGCCTCGATCACCGGGGATCATGACTTTATCCTCAAGGTCTATGCCAAAACGCCGGAAGACCTTGAAGTGTTCATCATGCAGCGGCTGCTGAAATCCGGGCTGGTGCGTGACACACGCAGCAATTTCGTGCTGCGCCAGACCAAGACGCGGGGGCCGTTGCCCATCCTCTGACCCGCGCCCGAAGGCGACAGCCGGGCCCCGATGTGGTACAGGTTTTCGAAACGACCGAGGCACGGCATAGGCCAGGAAACCCCCAACTTGGGAGGTATCGGTATGATTATGCGGATTTTTCAGGTCGTCACGCGCCCCGGCAAGGAAGCCGAGTTTGCGAAATTCTTTCACGAAACAGCCATTCCGCTGATGACCCAAACGGACGGGATTGTCTCGGTCCTGCCCGGCGCAGCCCGGACGGAAAGCCCGCGCGAATTCAGTTTCGTCATGGTCTGGCGCGATCTTGAGGCCCTGAAAGCCTTTGTGGGCGAGGATTACACGACCCCGCATATCGATCCGGCCGAAGCGGAACTGGTCGATTCGCGCATCATCCGGCATTACGATCTGGTCGAAACCTGAGGCCGGGATAAGGCCCGGGCCGTTCGGGCTGCAACAACCTGATCACGCGACCCTAGGCCTCGGTCCGGGGGTTGGCTTTCACCTTGTTCAGCTTCTGTATGACTTCGGCTTTCCAGCCGGCCTGTATCCTCAGCGACAATTGCGACGGCGGCCGGTGCGTGGGGGTCAGAATGGCATATTCATAGCGCAGGGGCGCCTGCAGCGGCACGAACAGGATTTTCCCGTCGGACAGGTTCATCTCGCGCTCGGTCGCAACGGTCAGCGGGTCGACAATGGAGCAACATTGGCCGGAACTGATGAACGGGATCAGCGGCAGAAAATACTGGCAGGTGACGGTCGGATTATACGTGGCCGAGGCCGTCTGGAACTCCTGCCGGACCTTGCGCTGGAACGGGTGGGTGGCATGCAGCCCGCCCATCGGGACCCCGTCCAGATCCGCGAGCGTTATGAAGGCGCGGGCGGCAAAGCCGTGGTCCCGGCCGATGGCGCAAAAGCAATCCGCGCTGATGATCTCGGCTGAAAACTGAGGCTGCTTGCCGGTGGGATGTTCGAAGTCGGCAAATCCGAAATCGATGTTCTGGCTGCCCGCAAGCTCCATGATCTGAGGCGAGCTGCGTGTCGATAAGGTGATACGGACCTCGGGGTTTTCGCCGACCGATCCGCTGATGAAGCGCGGAAACAGAAAGGCCGAGGGGCCCGGCATGGTGGCGATGTTCAGGCTGCCGGACGTTCCCTTGATCAGCCCCTCCATGGTGCTGGAAATGGTCGACAGCCGTTCGAGAATGCCGGTGGTTTCGGCCAGCAGGTAATGGGCCTCGGGCACCGGGACCAGCCTGCGCCCGCGCCGTTCGAACAAGGTCAGGCCAAGGCTTTTTTCAAGATTTTTCAGCGCCAGGCTGATCGCGGGCTGGGTGCGGTTCAGCTTTCTGGCGGTCTGAGAGATGGAGCCCGTCTCCATCACCTCGCGAAATACGGTGAGCTGCGTCAGATTCATTCCGGATATATAAGCTAAACCTTAGTATTGTGAAATATAACAAATTTGTATTTATGAAAATTGCGTCTACGCTGACAGGATCGAAATTCGGGAAAACCGAATCCAAACCTGGGAGATTGTGATGAAACTTGTGAAATGTCTGACCGGTCTGGCCTTGGCTGGCGCGATTGCAGCGCCGGCGCTGGCGCAGGACCCGACCTTTTTCCGCATCGGCACCGGCGGCGCGGGCGGCACTTATTTTCCGATCGGCGGGACCATCGCCAACGGTATTTCGGCCCCTCCGGGATCGCGCCCCTGTGACGAGGGCGGCCAGTGCGGTGTGCCCGGTCTGATCGCGATTGCGCAATCCACGACCGCCTCGGTCTTCAACAACGCTGCCGTGCAGAATGGCGAATTGGAAGCCGGGCTTGCGGCGGCTGACGTCACCCGCTCGATGTATCTGGGCGAGGGTAAATTCGACGGCAAACCCCATCCCAAGCTGCGCATTGTCGCCAACCTGTTCCCCGAAGACCTGCATCTGGTGCTTCCGGCGGGCGAGACGATCAATGACCTGAGCGATCTGGAAGGCAAGCGCGTGGGCATCGCGCAGGCCGGGTCCGGCACACAAGTGGCCGTGCTGCAGATGCTGGATGCCTGGGGCGTCAATCGCGACAACATGGATGAGGCCGAGTTGAACAACAGCCAAAGCGCCGAGCGCCTGGCCGACGGTCAGCTGGACGCCTATTTCTATGCGGCGGGCTGGCCGGTGGCCGCGATGGTGCAACTGTCCTCGACCAAGGGGATGAACCTGCATTCCTTCACGGATGAAGATATGGCCAAGATCAACGAGATCATTCCGGCCTATATCCCCTCGACCATTCCGGGTGGCGTGTACGAAGGCATCGACTCTGAGACCAAGACACCTGCGGTCAGCGCGATGCTGGTGGTGTCCTCGGACCTGTCCGAAGACTTGGTTTACCAGATGACCAAGGCCCTGTGGAACGACAACACCCGCAAGCTGCTGGACAATGGCCATGCCAAGGGTAAGCAGATCACGCCCGACACGGCGCTGGACGGGGTTCAGGCCCTGGGCGTGCCGCTGCATCCAGGGGCCGAGAAGTTCTATAAAGAAGCCGGTCTGCTGCAGTAACCCGAACCTGCTGAAACAAGCCGTCCGGTGCCCCGACAAGGGCACCGGACTGTCCAAACGCGCGATCTCAGGGGGCCATCATGTCCGAGACCCAAAAACTTGATGACCACGAACTGACGGCCGAGGAACTGGCCGCCATCGAGGAACAGTTCGACGAAGGTGCCGCCGTCCGGCAGGTCACGCCGACGGCGGGCAAGGTCCTGCGGGTCGTGGCCCTGATCTTTGCGTTCTACGAGTTTTTCACGGCGGGTTTCGGCCTGCCCGCGGACCATTGGCATATGGGCATCTATCTGGCCCTGCTGTTCATTCTAGTCTACGCGACGATCCCGATTGTGGGGTCCAAGAACCTCTATGCGCTCAAGGTCAGCCGGTTTCGGGTCGGGAACATCCCGATTTACGATCTGGTTTTCATGGCGCTTGGCATTGTCGCCGCACTTTATGTCGGCGTTGCCTGGCGCGGCATCCCGTTGCTGGGCATCGAGGAACAGACCTTCCGCATGGGCAATCCCAACAGCTATGACGTGGCTCTGGGCGTTGTCATCATCCTGCTGGTGCTGGACATCGCGCGCCGCACGCTGGGATGGGTGCTGCCGCTGATCATCTGCGTGTTCATGTCTTATGCCTTGCTGGGCCCTTATTTCCCCGGCTTGCTGCAGCACCCGGGCGTGAATTTCAAAACCTTCGTCTCGTCGATGTATTTCCCGCAGGAAGGCATCTATGGCGTTACGCTGTGGGTCGTTTCGACCATCGTGTTCCACTTCGTCTTATTCGGCGTGATTGCCCAGCGCACCGGCCTGGGACAATTGTTCATCGACAACGCAACCATTCTGGCCGGGCGCTACACCGGCGGACCTGCAAAAGTGTCCGTCGTATCCTCGGCCTTTTTCGGAACCATCTCGGGCTCGTCGGTTGCCAACACCGTCTCCACCGGGGCGCTGACCATTCCGAATATGAAACGTCTGGGCTATCCCGGCCATTTCGCAGGCGGGGTCGAGGCTGCATCCTCCGCCGGCGGCCAGATCACCCCGCCGATCATGGGGGCCGCAGCCTTCATCATGGCTGAATTCCTTGAGGTGCCCTACACCACTATCGTGATCGCCGCGATCTTCCCAGCGATCCTGCATTATGTCGGCGTCTTCGCCGTCGTGCACCTGATGGCGCGCAAGCTGAACCTGCAGGGGCTGGCGAAAGAGCAGTTGCCGCAACTGAAAGCGGTCTGGGCCGAGGGCTGGGCCAATGTTGTCCCGCTGATCGGCCTGCTGGTGGTGCTGTTTTCCGGCTACACGCCGTTCATGTCGGCCTTTTGCGGCATCTCTCTGGCCGTCATCGCGGGCATGTCGCGGATCAAGCAACCGCCGACCCTGATCTATGCGGCGGCGTTCTTGGCCTTTGTGCTGTGGAAATTCTCGGATGGCGGCTTCGATCTGACCATGACCGCGATCCTGTGCGCGCTGTCCGTCATCGCCACGCTCAACCCGCAGAAACGCATCGAAGTGCCCGAGATGCTGCAGGCGGTCGAGCTGGGCGTGAAATACTCGCTGGCCGTGGGTGCGGCGGCGGCGGCCGTGGGCATCGTGGTCGGTGTGATCAACACCACCGGCATCGGCTTCCGCATCGGGTTCATGGTGACGCAGGGGGCGGGCAATCTGGCCTCGGACCTGTACAACATGATCTCGTTCGGCAGCTTCCAACTGTTTGCGATGGAAGACCTGCAACTGTTCATCTCGCTGGTCTTCATCGCGGTGGTCTGCATCCTGATGGGCGCGGGCATCCCGACAACGGCGCTTTACATCATGCTGGTCTCGGTGGCGCAGCCCGCGCTGGCGCAACTGGGCGTGCCGCCCATCGCAAGCCACCTGTTCGTTTTGTACTATGGCGTGGTGTCCGAGATTACGCCGCCGGTCTGTACCTCGGCCTATGCGGCGGCGGCGATTGCCAATTCGAACCCGTTCCGAACCGGCCTGTCGGCCTTCACCCTCGGGCTGGGGAAAGTCATCGCACCGATGGCATTTGTCTACGCGCCGGTTCTGCTGTTCGTGTCCTCGACCGGGTTCAATCTGTGGGAGTTCACCTATACCGCATCCAGCTGCATCGCTGGGGTGATCGCCCTGTCGGCGGCTGTGGTGGGTTACTGGCTGCAACCTCTGAACATGGTGTCGCGCATCCTGATGGCGATCGCCGGGGTGATCTTTGTCGCCCCCTCCCTGACTGCCGATCTGATTGCGCTGGCCGTGGCCTCTCCGGTGATCGTGACGCAACTGATCGCGCGCAGCCGCAGCCATTCCGCGGCCTGACCCGATGGCAGAGCAGGTCACAATCATCGGCGCGGGGATTGTCGGCCTCTGCTGCGCCCTGTCGCTGCAGGACCGGGGCATCCGGGTTCGGCTGATCGACCGGGGCGAGCCGGGGCAGGAGACATCCTTTGGCAATGCAGGGGTGGTGTCGCCCTGGTCGATTGTCCCCCAGTCGACGCCGGGGATCTGGAAGAAACTGCCACACATGCTGCTGGACCCCAAAGGCGCCTTGTCGGTCCGGATGTCCTTCTGGCCCAGAATGATCCCGTGGGGCATGCGGTTCCTTGCGAATGCGGGCGAAAAGACCGTGCGCGAGGTGTCGGACGCGATGGAACTGCTTTGCCGCCCGTCAATCGAGCTGTACCGCATGCATCTGCAGGGCACCGGCCATAAAGACCTGATTGTCGACAGCAACTACATCCACGCCTTCCGCCGCCCCGAACAGGCCAATCTGGAGGGCCTGGATTACCTGATCCGGACCGAGAAAGGCGGTCAGCTGGAACGTATCGACGGCGAAGACCTGCGCCGCATCGAGCCCGCGCTGAGCCGGGATTACAAGGCCGCCATTCTGATCAAAGGCCAGGCCCGGATCACATCGCCCGGACGTGTCGGGGCGGTTCTGGCCGAAAAGGCCCGACAGCAGGGGGCCGAGTTCCTGAAGACCGAGGTCACAGGGCTGAACAGCGCCGATGGTGAAGGCTGGCATCTGCAAACCCCCACCAAGACCTTGCACGCGAACACGGTCGTTCTGTCCGCCGGCGTCTGGTCCGCCGACCTTCTGAAACCGCTGGGGCTGTCCGTTCCGCTGGTGGCCGAACGGGGATACCATGTTGAGTTTCCAAACCCGTCGGCCTGCCTGAACAATTCGGTGATGGATGTGGATGCCAAGGTTGTCGCAAGCTCGATGCAAGGTGGTCTGCGGGTCGCGGGCACAGCCGAGTTTGCCAGCATCGACGCGCCCGCCGATCCGCGCAAGCAGGCGATCCTGACGGATCAGGCAAAGGCGATGCTGCCCGACCTCGATACCAGCCAGACGCGGTTCTGGATGGGGCGGCGTCCCTCCTTTCCCGACAGCCTGCCCGCGATTGGACAGGTCAACGGAAAACCGGGCCTGTTCGGCGCCTTCGGGCATTCGCATTACGGGCTGATGATGGCCCCGAAAACCGGCGAGCTTGTGGCCGATCTGGTCTCGGACCGCCGCCTCAACATCGACCTGACGCCCTATTCTCTGGCCCGGTTCTGACGGGCCGCGCACGATCATCGAAAGGACCTGAGCTTATGCCGATTTACCAAGGCGGGCAGAATATCTGCGGGGCATCCATTGGGGTTTTGTGCCTTGAAAGCTATTTTCCGAAACCCCCGGGGCATATCAAGAACCCCTCGGGCCTGTCCTTCCCCGTGCTTTATGAGATGATCGACGGCGTCACCGTTCCGACACTGCTGAACAACCCGAGCCCCGACCTGCTGGACCCCTTCATCAAAGGCGCGCAACGGCTCGAGGCCGAAGGCGTTAGGGCGATCACCGGCAGTTGCGGCTTTCTGGCCCTGTTTCAGCGGGAACTGGCCGCCGCCGTTTCCGTGCCTGTTTTCGCGTCAAGCCTGATTCAGGTGCCGCTGGCCTATCACATGACGGGGGCCAGCGCGCCAGTCGGGGTCCTGACAGCAGACGCCTCGGCCCTGACCCCGCGCCATTTCCAAGGTGTGGGCGCGGCGGGTATTCCAGTGGCGGTTAAAGGGCTGGAAGCCACGCATGAATTCGCCGAGGTCATCCTACGCAACACCCGCACCCGAATGGACACCGACCTGATCGAGGCCGAGGTTCTGCAAGCCGCCCAAGACCTGAAACGCGATGCGCCGGACGTACGGTCGATCGTTCTGGAATGCACCGACTTGCCGCCCTACGCCGCGCAAATTCAGCAGGCACTAAAGCTGCCGGTCTTCGATCTGACAACGCTGGCGCAGATGGCGCATACCGTGACCACGCGCGCTCCCTATTCCGGGATCATGCCCTGGGAGTGAATGTCCCGAATATGGGACCGACGCCTCGGGCAATGGGCTGCTGGCGACAATTCTGGGCGCAAAGCGCATTACATCCGATCAAAAGCTGGTCTTGATGCTAACCAGCGGGCGGCCCGCCTTGTTCGGGTATCAGGGCGAATTGCAGGTTTCACGCGAGCAGTAACAGGCACTACCCCCAAGGCCCGCTGCCGGGCCGCCGGGGTCTTTCCGGTTTGGGCGGACGGGGCGCATTCCCCTGCCCCGCCAGCTTGCGCAGGGCGGCTATCCGGTTCGCTGTCGATGGGTGTGTCGAAAACAGCTTGTCGCGCGTATGCGCATGCAGGGGGTTGATGATGAACATATGCGCCGTGGCCGGGTTCCGCTCGGCCGCGTCGTTGTCGATGCGGGCCGCGCCCTGTTGAATCCGCTCCAGTGCGGAGGCAAGCGCCAGCGGCTGGCCGCAAATCTGGGCTCCCAGCCGGTCGGCTGCGTATTCCCGCGTCCGGCTGATCGCCATCTGCACAAGGCCCGCAGCCAGCGGGGCCAGGATCATCAGCGCGATGGTCCCGATCAGGCCAATCCCGTTGTCCCTGCGCCCGCCAAAGAACAGCGCGAAATTCGCCAGCATCGTGATCGCGCCCGCAAAAGTCGCGGTAACGGTCATGATCGCGGTGTCGTGGTTCTTGATATGCGCAAGCTCGTGGGCCACGACGCCTGCCAGCTCCTCTCGCGACAGAGTCCGGATCAGGCCCGAGGTCACGGCAACGGCGGCATTGTTCGGATTGCGCCCGGTTGCAAATGCGTTCGGCTGCGGGGTGTCCAGCAGATACACAGCAGGCGTCGGCATGCCGGCATTGCGCGCAAGATCCTGCACCATCTGCGACAGGCCCAGACGATCCCCGCTTGGAACAGGTTGCGCATTGTGCATGCGCAGCACCATCTTGTCCGAGTTCCACCAGGTGAACACGTTCATGCCCGCAGCAAAGACCAGAGCCAGCACCATGCCGCCGGACCCGGCCAGAAGATATCCCAGCCCCATGAACAAACCCGTCATGGCGGCCATCAGCATTGCCGTTTTCGTGTAACCCATCTGTTGCAAACCCTCAGGATGCGCCCCTTGGCAGAAACGCCGTGAACGCGTTGCGATTGAGGTAGGTATTGCCCCGATCCGTGACAATACCGGGAAGCGTGCGCCCGGCGCAGTCTCAGGGTCTGTCGACAAAAAACCTCGGCCACGCGCTCATTCTGTTGAAACAGTGTGAAGTGTTTCACTTTGGCAAGAATCGCTTTGCGGTAGTATGCTTGAGCCGTGGTGAGTGAAAAGTGTGAGTTCTTTGATGTATTTGTCGAAAATCGAAGGGCGGAGTGACGCCGTAAGAAACACCCAGAAAGACGATTTCGCGCGGACGTATCCTTTGCTGGATGACAGCGCCGTGCACGCGCAGTGGAAAGGCGGTGCGTGGCATCTGACGCGGATCGGCGATATCTGGAAACGGACCGGAAAGATACTTTCGCTGCCTTATCAAGGCACTGACGCCTACCCGTCCTTTCAATTCGCCGAGGATGGCACGCCCCTGCCGCTGATGGAAAAGGTGCTACGGGCCCTGCCGCGCGGCATGACACCGTGGCAGCGCGCCTTCTGGATGATCTCGCCCAAGAAAGAACTGGGCGGTGCGGTACCGGCGCAGTGCATCAAGGCCGGTGATGACCGCGTGATCAAGGTTGCCGGACAGGCTTGCGAGATATTCTGAACCCAGGCGTATAGGATTTGCGGCCACAGTCCGTGACATCATCCAAGGATTGACCCCCTGCGGCGAACAATCTGTGCTAGTTTGGACCCGAGGACATTCTAGCAGGAGTTTTCCCGTTGCTGACCAAGCCGCTCCGCCTTGCCGCCGCCGTTTTGGCTGTCGCAGTCTCGTCAACCTCGGCACATGCCCTGTCGTCCGGCATTCCCGCCTGGCTGCAGAAACATGTGGGAACCGGTGACGGCCAGATCGCGCCGGTGGTTCTGCAACGGGCGCGGGCGCTTTATCAGGAAAAACGCCGTCAGGGTGCGGTCAGAAACCCCTGTTACCTTGCCAAGGATGCCACACGCCCCAGCACCTCACCCGGTGGCAATCCGGGGCGGCGGTTTTACGTCATTTGCGAATCTCAAAAACTCTTCCGGGCCGTTTCCTCCGGCTACGGCAACGGGCGCAAACTGCGGCAGGCGAATTTCTCGAACGGTCGCCAATGTGCAAAGAATTTCAGCAACGCCGAAGGGTCGAAACTGACGGCGGGCGGGTCATACGTGACCGCAGAATCCCGCACCTCGTTCAAAGGCTACTACAGCCAATCGGGCAAACGGACACCGTTCTACCGGACCTTCCTGCTGTTCGATGGCGAGGGCGAAACCAGCAATGCGCGGGAGCGGGCCATTGGCGGCCACCCCGCCGTGTTCCTCAAGTGGCAATGCCGCTTCAAGAACCCGCAAAGCCCGCATGCCGATGCCGAAGGCTATGTTCCTTACGGGAAACTGGTGAACTACACCGGCGGCCGTAGCAACGGATGCACCACATGGTCGCAATCGGCGTCCAAAGACATCCTGGCGATGGTCGAGGGGAAGCCGACGACGCTGTATATCTATCCGGAATCCAAAGACATCAATGCGGTGGCCAAGGCTGTGAAAAAGGGAAAGTCGCTGTCACGCGCCGGGCTTTACTGGAATGCGGCCTGCCTGCAGGCCATCGGCGCGCCCAAGTTCTGGCCAAAAAGCAAATTGCAGCCGGTCATCAACCAATGGCGGCAGTCGCTGCCGAAACAACCTCCGCTGGTGTTGCCGATCTGTAAGTGACCGGCTTGCTCAGACATCGCCTGAGTCATCAGCATTCGACGGCGCATAGCTGCCGTCTGGGCGGTGCATTTCACGCCCGCTGAGCGGTGGGGTGAAGACGCAGACAAGCCTCAGGTCGGCATCTGTGGCTTGCACCACATGCCGCTCATGCTGATCCAGTGCATAAAGGGTGAAGGGCTCAAGGGGATGCCAGGTTTCCTCATCAGAGGCCCTGATCTGACCCCGGCCCTCGATACAATAACACGCCTCCAGGTGATGGGTGTATTCCAGCTCGAGCACGGCACCCTTTTTGATGATCGTATCCGTCAGCGTAAACCCCATGCCATCCGAGGCCAGCAACAACCGCCTGCTTTTCCACCCCGGACCTGAAACGTCTCGATCTGTGCCAAGAATGTCTGTGAGTGCCTTAACAATCATGTTTCACCGCCTCGATTCTATCGCACCGCGCGGTTCATCCCGCCATCGGACAATATACTCTGACCGTTGATATACCGCGCGCCATCGCTGGCAAGAAACACGCAGGCCTGTCCGATTTCTTCGAAGGCTGCGGGCCGCTGAGCGGGGATTTCCCGACGCGCCCGTTCGGACAGGTTCACGTTTTCGCAGAAGCCGGGCAGCAGATTGTTCATGCGGATGTTATGCCGCGCATAGCGGTCCCCGTAGAGCTTCGAAAAACTGTGCAAGGCACCGCGCAGCATGCTCATCGGATAGGGCGCGCGGGGTTCGACCGCATTCATGGACGAGATGTTCACGAAAGCCCCGCCACCCTGTTCAATCAGGATGGGCGTGACGATGCGGGCAATCTTGACAACGTTCAGCACATACATGTCCAGACTTTCGTGCCACAACGCGTCGCTGAGTTCCAAAAGCGGCCCGTCGAAATCAGGATCGAAACCGACGGTCTTGATGGCCTCTGGCACTGATCCGCCGTGGCCCATATTGCTGACGATCGCATCGATCCGTCCATACCTGCTCATGGTGTCGTCGATCATCGCCTGCAAGTCATCGACATCCAGAACCGAGCCGCGGCGGCCGATGCCGCCAAGTTCTTCGGCGAGTTCGACCGAACGATTGGAGGGCGACATCAGCGAGACCTTGTAGCCAGCTTTCGCCATTTCAATTGCGCAGCCCCGGCCTATGCCTTGTCCTGTCCCCGTCATCAGCGCAACTTTGGTGTCGGGCATGGTATGTCCTTTCTCTGGCGGGCGATGTGGCAGGTTTATTGAGATGCGCTCAGTCTAGCTGCCCGGAACAAAGCAGAGCTATCGAGTTTTTGGGACAGCGCTGTTAGGTTTTCTCACATGGCAGAAAACCTCAGACATCTTCGCGCCCTTCAGGCGTTCGACGAAACCGCGACCCAGTCCAGCCTGACAAAGGCTGCGGATGTGCTGAACGTCACCCACGGGGCGATCAGTCGGCAAATCAAGCTGCTGGAACTGCATCTGGGCGTGACGCTGTTTCATCGCCGCCCCAATGGTGTCGAACTAACCAAAGCCGGGGAACGCCTGTATCAATCCACACGCGGGGCGTTTTCAGCCTTGCAACTGGGCGTCATGGAGGTGAAGCGGCTTCATCACCGCCAGTCCCTTACCGTGTCTTTGTCGACATCGCTGGCGCTCAAATGGTTTGTGCCGCTGCTCAGTTCGTTTCAGCAGGCCCATCCCGGTATCGCGTTGCTGCTGGACACAAACGATGCCTTTGCGGATTTCCAAACCTCCGAGGTCGATGTCGCGCTGCGGTTCGGGGAACCCGGCTGGGACGGGCTGTATCATGAGCAGATACGGCAAGAATAACTGGTTGTCGTTGCCGCCCCGTCGCTTGTTGAAAACACACGGGCCCCCATGCGGGCCGAGGATGTCGCGGCTCTGCCATTGCTGCACAATGCCTTCAACGTCGGGTGGGAAAGCTGGGCCGCGCAGGTCGGGCTGAGCGCGGATCGGATCAATGCGCAGAGCATCAAATATGTAGACAGCGCCGTGCTGTTGGAGGCCGCGATAGACGGGCAAGGCGTGGCATTGGCAAGACATCTGCTGGCAGAGAGGGACCTGAAACTTGGCCGGCTGATCCGTCTGGATGACAGTACTATCCCATTGGATCGCGGGCTCTACTTCGTCTGCCGACCCGGCGATCAGGAGCGGGTCACGGTGAGAATTTTCAGGAAGTGGCTGATGTCGATTTGACCTGTCGGACTCGAAGCCTCGCGAAAGCGGTTATTCGTTCACGCGCTGCAGATGTCAGCTTGGTTCGCATCCCACGCTTCAAGAACTTGCAGGCAACTGCCCTTTTCGGAGTGCGAACCACCAACCGGTCGAACGTCAGCAGAGTTTTAGACGTTGCGAGATGTTTCTGTGTCCGCCCGTGGGATTGATCAGCGGCGGAAGCATCGAGCCGAGTGCGATCAAAGTTCCCAACTGAACCCTGTCGCATCTTCTGAAACGTCCCAAAGCCTCTGCATGACGGGCTTGTCGTAGGCGTGGGGATGCAGGGTGCCCTTGCCGACGGGTCCGACGAATTCCATGCGGCCCGTTGGACCGTAAAGCGCCCGCTGCGTCAGCCCGTCTTCGGTCGCGCACATCACTTCGGGCCACGATCCTTTCTCGGCGGATTGCACTATTGGCGACAGGGACATGAGGCCGAACATGATCCGCGTCGCAAGGTTACCGCTCGTTTTGATGAGCGACGTCCGGGACGAACCCGGGTGACAGACAAATACCGCGACATCCGTCCGCCCCGCTGCCGCCAACCGATCCTGCAATTCATAGGCAAACATCATCTGCGCCAGCTTGCTTTGTGAATAGGTCCGGTTCTGGTGATAGTTCTTGTCCCAGTTCATATCGTCGAACTGGATGGTCTTGATGCCCATGTTGTACCCAAGGCTGCTGACGGCCACGATCCGTCCTTTCGATGCCTCGATCCGCTTGAACAGCAGACCGCAGAGCAGGAAGTGCCCGTAATGGTTCGTACCCAGCATGCTTTCAAAGCCGTCCTCGGTCAGAATCTGTTTTGGCACCTGCGCGATGGCGGCGTTGCAGATCATGGCGTCAATGCGCGGGACGGTTTTCAGGACGTCCGCTGCCGCCTCGCGCACGCTGGCGAGCGATGCAAGGTCCATGCGAACGAAGCTCACATCGGCGGTGTTGCCAAATTCTTCCTTCAATTCGGCAACGGCGGACCGGGACTTGTCGGCGGAACGGTTCAGCATCACCACGTTCGCCCCCTTGCTCAGCAGCGTCCGCGCGGCCTGAAAACCTGTACCTGCGTTGGCACCAGTGATGAGGTAGGTCTTGTCCGTGAGGTCCCCGAGACGCTGTGGCGTCCAACCTTCTGGTCCGAATGTTGTGTCTGGCATTGTCTTGCTCCATCGCGCGTCGGTGCAATACCGGGCGGCATGTTTCTTGTCCCAGGGTTGCAGATAGCTCTCAGAGCCGCGCTAAAACAGGCGAAATCATCTCGATTACTTGCCTGATTGTATCAAGCTGGTTGCCAAGGCGGACCCGGACCCTCTAGGTCAGGGGTATGAGCAAGGACGAGATCAGACGTATTATCGCGGCGCGGACCGATACGGACGGCCTGACCGAGACCGGTGTCCCGGGCGTGCGCCTGTTTCGGGCCACGCAGGCAATTCCGTGCGTTCCGGCTGTCTATGAACCCTGCGTTGTGGCCATCGTCGGCGGGTCCAAGGAAGTGGTTCTGGACGGTCACAGATATGTCTACGACGACAGGCAATACCTGTGCTGCCCGATGTCGATGCCGGTCAAGGCCGGAAGCCCCGCTGCGTCGCCTGAAACACCGCTTTACGGCGTTCTGATCACATTGGACCAGCGCGTGATGACCGCGCTGGCCATGGAGATGGAAAATGCCGGAAGTGTTCTTCCGGCGGCTAGGGGCAGCTTGCTAGATCACGGGATCAGCCTCGCGCGATGGGATCAGGGTTTCACAGACGCGCTTCTGCGCATCCTGCAGCTTGGGGACAGCCAGACAGATGCTGCGGTTCTGGGCGAGGCACGGTTGCGGGAGTTGTTCTATGCGATCCTGAAGGGCGACGCAGGTGTCTTTGCACGGCGCGCCTTTGGGGCCGGAAACGCCATTTCGCGGTCCATTGCGCATGTGTCGTCAAATCTCGGGGCTCCGGTCTCGATCGATGACATGGCAAGCCGGGCGGGCATGAGCCGGGCCGTCTTTCACCGAAAGTTCAAGGAAGCCACAACAATGGCCCCGATCCAATTCGTGAAATGCATGCGCCTGAACAACGCCGCGATGAAGATCGCAGGCGGGATGACGGTGAACGAAGCCGCGATGGATGTCGGATATGCCAGCCCGTCGCAGTTCAGCCGAGAGTTCAAACGCATGTACGGAACCTCGCCGAGACATTGGGGCAGTGCTCAGCAAGCTCCGATAAGCGTTGCCTGAGGGGTAATCTGGATAAAAAGGGCGACGGGAGGCAGCCTGAAAACCACGCCCCAAATGACCATACGGTGAACAGACGCCAAGTTTGGTACATACTCGAAGCAATCAAAGGCTGAAGGGTGGGTGACCGATGGATATTGCAGGCAGCGTGGCCTTGGTGAGCGGTGGCAGCGGCGGGCTTGGCGAAAGAATTTGCCGGTTGCTTGCCGCCAATGGCGTCAAGGTGGTCGTCGGATTCCACGGCGGCGCAGACCGGGCGCAGGCCGTCTGCCAGAGCATCACGGATCAGGGGCAGGTGGCGAAAGCGGTCAGGGTTGATCACAGCGACCCGGGGTCCGTCGCCGGGTGCATTGATGATGTTATCGGCACATTTGGCAGTCTGGATATTCTGGTCAACAATGCCGGGATGGCGTCCGGGGGGCATAAACTTCCCCACGGCGATCTGGACGCTCTGACCCCGGAAATCTGGACAGAGTTGCTGAATGTCAACCTGAGCGGACCCTACTATCTGACCCGCGCGGCGGCCCCCATTCTTCGCGCGTCCGAATGGGGGCGGGTGATCAACCTTTCCTCGACAATCGGGCACGGGACCTGGGGCGCGGCTGCAGCGTACGCGCCCAGCAAGGCAGCCGTGGTGCCGCTTACCCGGTTTTTGGCAGCGGCACTGGCGCCGGATGTCACTGTCAACTGCATTTCCCCCGGGCTCATGCAGGGCACGCAAATGTCCGGTGGCGCGCCGGATGAGTACGTTTCGATGTGGAAGGACAAATCGGTATTGGGCGCAACGACATGCCTGGACGACGTCGCCCAACAGGTTCTGACTTTTTGCCGCAGCCCGTCGGTCACCGGACAAACGGTGGTCATGGATGGCGGCATTCACTTCAATTGAGCCCCGCTTCGAACGGGAAGCCGCGGCATAGTGTCAATGTGCTGTCATTCTGACGCAGGCTCGGGCGACTGCGCGGGAACGGCTTTCAGATAAGCGGCAATTGCCAAACGGTCGTCATCAGTGAGCCTGGAGGTGTTTTCGATGACTTCAACCATCTCACCACCTGCGCTGTCATAATCCGGTGTGAAGCCGGATTTCAGGTATTCCGCAATGTCAGCCTCGGACCAGTCAAGCTGCTCCGGAGTCAGGCCCGGAATACGGCCCTTCCCGCTTGGGTTCGGCGCACCCGTCAGCCAAAGATCGCGTTTCAGGCCACCCAGGCCGTCTCGTGGCGTGTGGCATTCAGCGCAATGTCCCAACGCCTCCACCAGATATCGGCCTCGGAGTTGTTGGTCGGTCAGGTCGCCCTCAACCACCCAACCCGGCACCATGTACAAACGTTTCCATACCCCCAAACCCCGTCTGACGTTGAAGGGGAAACCAACCTCATGCGCTGCGCTTTCGGTGGCAACCGCTGGCAAAGTGCCGAGGAAGGCGTGAAGCGACGCGACGTCCTCGACCGTCATATTGGCATAATTCGTATACGGAAATGCCGGATAATAGTGTTGCCCTTCGGGTCCGGTCCCGTGGATCAGGGCGTTGGCCAGATCCAGCGCGGACCATGAGCCGATGCCGGCTGCCGGATCGCTGGATAGGTTGGGGGCAATGAAGGTGCCAAAATCCGTCTCGAACCGACGACCACCGGCCAGTTTGCGCTTTTCTTCGCCGTCAGCGTCCGGTGCCGAGTGACACGAGGCACATCCGGCTGCGTAGAAAACGGCCTCACCTCTGCCAAGATCGGGCGTGACGCCTTCGAGTTGAACCTGATCCACACGTTGTGGCCGGGTCAGCACCAATCCGGCTATCCCGACCACGACAACAGCACCCGCGACAATCAGAAAAAAGCGCCGCGCCATCGCTGTCTAATCAGTTCTCAGGCGCTCTGTACGCCTTGTGACATGCCGAACAGCTTCCACCCAGATCCCCCATTGCCGCTTTCAGGGCTTCGACATCCTGCCCTGCCGCAGCCTGCATCGCAACAGCGGCGTCAGCCATGGCCTGTCCCTTGGCCCCGACATCCGGGAAGTTTTCCCAGATTGCGGGCAGCGCCCGTGTGGACGGGTCAGACACATTATCCGAACCGGCAGGCCACATCGCCGATTGATCGATCTGCGTCAGAACGACCAGGTTGTTGGCCGCGCGTGTTGCCGCCTCGGCATCATATTCCACCTCGCCCTTGGCCATGCCGCCAAGAGTGCCAAGATTGAAGGAATAAAGCTGCATGATAGAGGTGCGGGCTTTCACAGCCGGGTTTTCACCTTCATGTGCGATGGCGGTGCCAATAGCGGCAATTGACACCAGACCTGCCGCGAAGATTGCGAAGTTCTTCATCATGGTGGGGCTCCCTGTTCAATGAGTCGGATGTTACCTTGAACGAATTTTCTTGTAATTGTTTGTTATTGGTCTTCTGTTGTTAATTTATGAACAACGAAAATTGGGATGATATTCGCTACGCCCTTGCCGTCAGCAAATACGGTTCGCTGAATGCGGCGGCAGCGGCCATGGGCGTCACGCACGCCACGGTCCTGCGCAGGGTGGCCGCATTCGAAAAGCGAAGCGGCTGCATGATTTTTCACAAAAGCCCGTCAGGATATTCGGTTCTGCCCGAAGCCAGTGCAATCTTCTCGGCCATGGAAAGCGTTGAAGAGGCGGTCCTTTCGGTCGAGCGGGCAATCGTGGGCGCAAATCGTTCTCCTGTGGGTCATGTGCGAATTACATCGACCGACAGTCTTTGCCAGATTGTCCTGCCCGCAATCCTGAATGAGATCACGCGCCTGTATCCCGGTCTGAAACTGACCTTGCTCAGCGGAAACAGCCACCATGATTTATCCCGGCTGAGCGCAGACATCGCCGTGCGCCCGTCGATAAAGCTTGGCGAGGGGCTGATCGGGCAGCGTGCAGGCACATTGTCGTTCGGGGTCTTTGACGACGGCACGTCCAATCGCAAATGGATGCGGCTTGAAGGCGCGTTGAACCGGTCGCTCCCCGCCAAATGGCTGGCAGAAAACGTCTCTGATGACGAAGTGACGAACGGGGCGGATAGCTTTCTGGTGCTCCAGCAGATGGCCGCTTCGGGCGTCGGTAAAACGTTTCTGCCTTCTTTCCTGGGCGACGCAGATTCCCGGCTTCGAAGATTGCAGGACGCGGCACCCGAGTTTGAGGTTCCCCTTTGGGTCGCGACGCTGGACGAAATAGCGCACACCCCAAGGTTTGCAGTCGTGCAACGCGCGTTGGTTGAGCGCTTGGCCACTGTCATGGTTGGATAAAATCGCACTTTGGATCGGTCGTGAATTATTCGCTCGGCGGAAAACCTAGCGCGGTTTATCCCTAAAGCTGCAGGTTCACCTTTTCGGGGTCGGATCAAATCCGTCCGAATGTTTCTTTGAGTTCCGCGACTTGCGCTGCATCCAGCATCCGGGTTGGCATGCCGCGCAAAGCCACCAGCAACTTGGCCGTTTCTTCCAGCTCTTCCGCGGCACAGACTGCCCCGAACAGGTCTTTTCCAGACACAACAGGACCGTGATTGGCCAACAGAACCGCACTATACTTGCCGCCCAGTTCACGGATCAAATCACCGGATTTCGGGTCACCCGGCTTGACGTATGGAACCAGTTTGACCGTGCCGACGCGCATGACCACGTATGGTGTAAGCGGCGGAATACAGTCATTGGGATCGGTGTCTTCCAGACAAGACAAAGCCGTCGCCCAAGTCGAATGCAGATGAACCACCGCACCAGCTTGTGGCCGCGTCTCATAGAAAGCTTGATGCAGAAAGACCTCCTTGGTCGGCTTGTCTCCGGAGACGTGGTTGCCGTCCAAATCAATCTTGGCAATGCGCTCGGGATCGATATTCCCTAAGGTGGAGTTGGTTGGTGTCATGAGGATTCCGTCATGTAGACGCGCGGAGACATTGCCCGCAGTGCCGACGGAAAAGCCACGCGCAAACAGCGAGGCGCACAGTTCCGACATCTGCTGTCGCAGCGCTAGTTCTTCAAAGCTCATCTGCTTGCCTCCATCATTCTGAGGGCCTTAGCGAAAAAGTCCGGAGCGCCGAAGTTTCCAGACTTTAGAGCCAGCGCAATGGGTTCAGTTTTTCCAACACTCAGGACTGGCACGCCCGGGTCAATTTCTGGCCCAATTGACATGGCTGGAGACCCCAGTTCCTCAGAGACAGCCTTGGCGACAGCTCCCGACGTCTCTCCTCCCGCCACCACCAATCGCGTGTAGCTCTTCTGAACAAGTTCTCGTGCTGTATCTGCAAAGAGATTGTCCAGCTTTTCCGCCACAGCGTCCTGACCGAATTTGTTTTGGATCGCGCGCACATCATCCGGGCTTCCTGATGAATACGCGAGCGGCGCCTGACCCGGATGCGTTTCAAAGAAATCCAGAAGCGTTTGCGTGGTCACATCCCCGGACATAACGCCTGAAACATCAATGGCGAACGTCGGATGGGATTTCGAATGAACATCAATCTGCTCTCGGGTCGCACCCGAGCACGACCCGGCAAGGATCGCGGCAGGCCCAGCGATACCGGTGAACACCCTGCCAGCACTTTTGGATGAAGTCTCTCTCAGGAAATTTCGTGGTAGCCCCAGTGCTATACCCGATCCCCCGGTGATGAGCTTGGCATCCTTTAGAGCTTCGCCCCAGACTAATAAATCTTCGTCCGAAATCGCATCACCGATTACTAAGCGCTCGTCTGCGTTCTGTAACGCATCAGCAATCGCCTCAGATCCTTGCTTCACGGCGTCAATTGACACCAGCCCAACCGCTTCTTCGGTCTGATGCTGCAACCATCGCTTGAGGTTCGCATCCGTCATCGGAGTAAGTGGGTGGTTTTCCATCCCGGACTCGTTCAACGGCTTGCCGAGCACAAAAAGATGGCCGTGATAGACGGTGCGACCCGTGGTCGGAAAGGCCGGGCAGAAAACCACTTTTTGCGCGCCCAGTTCGTTGGCCAGCGCTTCCGCAACGGGACCGATGTTTCCCTCCATCGTGGAGTCAAAGGTCGAGCAGTACTTGAAGATGAACTGCTGGCATCCTTGATCCTTAAGCCACCGCAGGGCCCGCAGGCTTTCTGCAACAGCTTCTTCGACAGGTGCGGTGCGGCTTTTGAGCGAGATCACACCCGCTTTGATCTCTTCGTTGGCCGGGGTCGTCGGAATACCTGGGAACTGCGCGGTTCTTAATCCACCTTCCGGTTCAACGCCCTTCGCCAAGGTGTTCGCAATATCGCTCGCACCGGTGAAGTCATCGGCGATCACACCGATTTTCATATTTCGATCTCCCGCATCGGCCCGGGATCCAAACGATGGATATGAGGCGCGGCGCCAACGGGGAAAACCTCTCGCACAAGTGGATCATGGCCGGGCACGATAAGCCGGGGATGCGAGGCCAACCTCTCCAGCGTCTTGAAGCCGTCCATCATGTCCTGCAAATCGACGACGATGGGAAAGGCTTTGCGCGCCATGAAATTCTCGTAGTAATGCGAGGCGTCCGAGGCCAGAACCATCCATCCGGCTGCCGTTCTTACACGAACGCATTGCAACCCGCGCGAATGCCCGCCAACGCAGTGCACGGTCACCCCATCTGCAATTTCGGCCTCTCCGTCGTAGAACGCGACCTTGCCTGAATAGAGGCGCTTTACGGCCTCGCAGATATGGCCCGCACTAAAAGGCGCACGCAGGTGGTCATGGCACATGCATGGACCTGTGGCGAAGGCCATTTCCGCCGACTGCATGTGCAACTTCGCGTTCGGGAACATATGCAGCCCTCCTGCGTGGTCATAGTGAAGATGGGTCACGATGACCTCTGTCACCGCGTCCGGCGTGATGTCCAGGGGGCGCAGAGCCTCGCGAGGGTCCATCGCGATGGGACGGCTACGGGCGACGGCCTCATCGGAATCGTAGCCGGTATCAACCAGAATGACTTCGTCGCCGCGCTTCAATACCCAAATGAAATAATCCATGGCATGAGGTGCGTCGTGATTGTCATCGACGATGAAACTGTCAGCTCGCGTGCGGGCATTGCGATCCGCGTATTTGACGGCGTGAATTTCCCAATCGTTCATCGGATGACCTCGGAATACTGGTGAACTGTCTTGGTGGCGATCATATCAGCCACCGCCCTATCAAAGGTCTTGAAATGCGCGCTTTCCACGTGGGCGGAGAATGCCGCGCTGTCATCATAAACCTCGTAGAGGAACACCGTCTCGGGCTCATCGGCCAGGCAAACGTCGAACTGCCGGCATCCGGCTTCGTCCCGCAAAGAGGTAGAAGCGTTTTCGACCATCAGCGGCAAAAAACTTTCCCTGGTACCGGGTTTGAGAGTGAAAGTGACAGTTACCACAAACATCAGACAGACAGTCCTTTCAGACGAGAAAACGCGCGTTTCGCGGCGGGCAATTGGCTGAGGATCAGACCAATGTTGAGCACCAGCAGAACGGCGGCACCGGGACGAGAAAAGAAGACCGAAATATCCCCGTCCGACAGAAACAGCGACCGGCGAAAGGTTTCGTCAAACAGGCTTCCCAGAATCACGCCAATAACCAGCGGGGCGATCGGGTACTTCATCAGGTTCATGAAATAGGCAACAGCGCCGACGCCAAGCATCAGGTAAAGATCGTTGATGCCCCCACCAACGCTGAACGACCCGATGGTTGTCAGAACCATCACGACCGGCAGGAAGACGGTCTGCGGGATGGCGAGTATCTTTATGAAGACCCGCGCCGTGAAAAGCCCCATCAGGAACATTGTCAGCGAGGCCAGCACCAGTATGGCGACCACGCGCAGAATGATCTCGGGATCTATCGTCGGACCCGGGATCACGTTGTTGATCTTGAAAGCCCCCATCAAGGCGGCGGCGGGTGGTGAACCGGGAATACCCAACACCAAGAGCGGGATCAGCGCGCCGCCAATACAGGCGTTGTTGGCCGTTTCAGAACATAACAGACCTTCCAAGGACCCACGACCGAACTTGTCGCCCTCGGCGGATACGGTCTTGCCGACACCGTAGCTGACCCAACCGGCGACATCTTCGCCAACGCCGGGAAGGGCCCCCACCCCGGTCCCGATCACGCCGGACCGGCCAATGGTCGGCAGGTAGCGTCGGACAGAGCGCAGGTTCGGAAGAATACGTCCTTTCAGGGCCAGAACTTTCCCGGCCTCGACATGCCTTAGACCCTCGATGATTTGGGGGATGGCAAAAGCCCCCATCAAAACGGGTACGACCTGAAACCCGCTCAACAGGTATGACCAGCCGAAAGTATAGCGCGGTTCAGACAATAAAGGATCAAGCCCCACCATGGACATCGCAAGCCCGATCAGTCCGGCGATCCATCCTTTGATCACCAGGTCCTCGCTCATCAATGTGCCGGAAAGCAGAATGCCGAACAGGGCCAGCAGCGCTTTTTCAGGGCTTGCGATGTTTTTTGAGACCAAAAGCAGCGCCCAGACGAAAATCAAAAGCGTGATGGTCCCGATAACTGTGCCAATGAAGCTGGCTGTCGTGGTCAGCCCAAGTGCTTCGCCGCCTCGCCCCGCTTTGGCCAAAGGGTAGCCATCCATGGCCGTCGCCGCGCTGGCTGCCGTGCCGGGAATGTTCAACAGGATTGACGGATAAGAGCCACCGTAAATCGCGCCGACATAGGCCCCGAGCAAGGCGATGAGCGAATAGTCCAATGGGATCTTGTTGCCGAAGAAACCCGTCAGGATCGTCACCGCCAGTGTTGCCGTCAGGCCGGGCAACGCGCCGAATGTGATGCCCAGGAACACGGATGCGATCAAATACAGATAGGTCAGCGGGTCCGCTGCCAGACCCGCGAAGGCAGCGCCAAACCCAGCCAGTTGCGAAAGGATAAAGTCCATCCGGTCAGTCTTTCCATAGCGGACGAAGCGTCACGTAGTAGTGGTATTCGATTTGTTTGAAGATCAGCCCGCCGCGCGCGGGAACGTTTTGCCGGAAGACAAAGGCCATCGCGCAAACAAGGATGAGCGGTGCCAGCATCGCGACCAATGGAACGAACCGCAAAACGCGTTCGGAAGCCGCTTTGGTCAGCACCACAAGTGTCAGTGCGACCCATAAGGCCAATGTAAACCAATCATCACCATGTGCGTTCCAGTCCGCCTGCGCGGGAAAAACGGCAAACGCAAATAGTCCGGCAGAGACAACTGCGATACAGGCCACCAAAGCCCGCCGGGCATGGCCGCCGTAGTAGCCGTAGGTCAAAGCTGTAATCAGCAACCCCGAGCACAGTATGAAGTCCACCCGGGGCACCAGCCCGACGACATAGGCAAGCAGGATCAGGCCGATTGTTGAAACTCGATAGGCTTCCGATTTGTCCCATCCGATCCCCAGAGTGCTCAGCGCGTTTTGGGCTCCGCCCGAGCGGATCGAAATGGCCAGCAAAACGAAGGACAGGACAAGCAGTCCACCGAAGATGAACAACGGTACAATTGCAGCCGAGTTGTACCAGTCCGACCCGCTTACACCTGCGCGGTTTTCACCCCAAAGGGGGATGTCCAACGTCTTCCAAAGGAAAAAGACCGACACTGCTGTCAGAACAATCGCGGCCCAAAAGTCGCGCGCGCGCATGACCTGTGTTTCGTCAGGTTTGTCCATTGCCGCCCTCCTGCAGGAAAGGGCGCGATCAGGCGCGCCCTTTCAAAATTGATCGGATCAGGGCTTCTCGATACCCAGCGAGGCCGGATCGACCGTGGCAGCGCCCAGATCCTGCAGGGTATAGGCAAAGGTCGCCTCGAGGTTCGCAAACAGTTCCTGCGCCTCTTCGCCGTGCTGACCGCCGACATCGTAATTGTTTGCCGCGGCCCATTCGGCGACGGTGTCGGATGCTATCGCCTGCTCGAACGCATCGCCAAGCGCGGCCTTCACGTCATCTCCGGCGGAACTGTGAACGGCAAATCCGATGGCCTGTTTGAGCGGCAGATACTGATCGAGACCGTCATAGATGCCAAAGGCAGATGGCACCGTGGCTCCTGCGATTTGCGCATCTTCCGGCGTCAGCATCGCAAGCGGTTTCAGCTGACCGCCTTCGATCAAGGGGGCCTGTTCAGCCAGCGACGTTACAACCAGCGCAACCTCGCCCGCGATCGCCGCTTCCTGCCCCGGTGCCGAGCCTTTGTACGGAACAAACTTGAACTCCGCCCCGGACCCCTTTTCGATTGCGAGAAGGTTCAGGTGGTGGATAGACCCCGCCCCGGATGCCGCGGCTGGAATAGTGCCCGGGGCAGCCTTGGCGGCGTCGACCAGTTCTTCCAGCGTATTGTAAGGGCTGTCCGCCGGGACCGAGATCAGATCAGGCGATCCGCCGACAATAAACGGATACCAAAAATCAAATTTCTTGTCCCAGCCACCCTGCACTGCAGCGGTGACGTTCGACTCGGACAGGCCAACCAATGTATAGCCATCGTCTGGTTGGTTCATGACATAGACCATACCGTTGGAGCCTGCGACACCGCCTGTCTGGTTGATCACATTGATCGAAACCGGAAGGTGCTTTTCCATCTCGGCCATGATCATCCGGTTGATCGTGTCGGTGCCGCCACCGGCCCCCCAGACCACGGCTGTGGTGATATCCCGATAGGGGTAATCCTGCGCGGCAGCAGCCCCTGCAATCCCGGTCGCCATCACGGCCGCGGCCGCCAACCGCCCTAGCTTGAGTTTCATTTCCAAGTCCTCCCAAAACAACTTCGCGTTTCTTATTGCATTTATTTGCGTATACATTAAAGAATGCATTGTCAACGGACTGTAGTGAAAGCTGCGATCGCGCTATGAAGGCGAAACGGGAAGGAAGCGGGCGAAAATGAAAAAGACATACGATGTCGCAGTGTTCCACGGGGATGGAATCGGCCCTGAAATAATGGCCCCTACGCTTGAAATCCTGTGCCAGCTCTCCGGCAACAATCCCGGCTACGATCTGACGTTCATGGACGCACCGGCAGGCGCCTCGCACTACGCAAAAACCGGAGAATCGTTTCCTTTGGGATCCCTTGAAATGGCACGCAGGGCAGACGCGATACTGCTGTCTGCAATGGGATTGCCGGATGTGCGCTACCCGGACGGAACCGAGATTTCACCGCAGATCGACCTGCGAAAGCAGCTTGGCCTGTTTGCCGGCGTGCGTCCTGTAAAGGTAAGCAGCGGACAAACGACCCCCTTGTCGCTTCCGAACGGAAAAGAGGTCGACTTTGTCTTGATCCGCGAGAGCACGGAAGGTTTGTTTTTCACCCAAGGCACGGGTGAAGTCACGGAAGACGAGGCGCGGGAAACCCTTTTGATCACCCGCGAGGTCTCTGAAAAGCTATTCCGCTTCGCGTTTGAACTCGCCAACAACCGCAAGACTTCCGGGCGGGGACGGGGACGGGTTACATGTGTCGACAAAGCCAATGTGTTCCGCGCCTTTGCATTCTTCAGATCGATGTTTGACGCGGAAGCCGCCCGCCATCCCGAATTGCAGGCGGATCATGCCTATGTTGATGCCACCGCTTTGTGGATGGTCCAGAAGCCCTGGGAATTCGATGTTTTGGTGACCGAGAACATGTTCGGAGACATCCTGTCCGACCTTGGCGCGGGTCTTATGGGCGGTCTTGGACTGGCTCCATCCGCGGATATCGGGTTGAACCACGCTGTGTTCCAACCCTGCCACGGCTCTGCTCCGGACATTGCGGGACAGGGGATTGCCAACCCCTTTGCGATGATCCTGTCTGCGGCAATGATGCTTGAGTGGTTGGGTTTGACCCATGATCATCCAGACCTGTCCAAGGACGGCGCACGGTTGCGCGAGGCCGTGGAAAAGGTGACGACAAATGGCCACAACCTGACGCGCGACCTGGGGGGCACGGCCGGAACGCAGGACGCGGCTTCATCAGTGTTGGAAGCGTTGCGAGCATGACTACTGAACAAACCATAAGAGTCGCCTGTGTGGGTGCGGGATATTTCAGCAGGTTTCACTACGAAAGCTGGTCCCGAATGCCCGGCGCCGTTCCGGTGGCATCCTGCAACCGTGATATCAACAAGGCGAAAGAAACAGGACTGACGGCTTATGATGATCTGTCGACAATGCTGGAGGTGGAAAAACCGGATCTCGTGGACATCATCCTTCCACCCGTGGCACAGGCTGACGCCATCCGAACGGTACTGCACGCAGGCATCAAGTGGCTGATCTGTCAAAAACCGTTCTGCAAATCTCTGGACGAAGCTGAGAAGATCGCGTCAGAGGCTGAAACCGCCGGGGCAACTATCATTGTGCATGAGAATTTTCGCTTTCAACCCTGGTATCGCGCAATCAAAGAGGCACTGGCCGAGGGTCGGATTGGAACACCTCTGCAAGCGACATTCCGGCTTCGGCCCGGCGACGGACAGGGGCCGCATGCCTATCTTGACCGCCAACCGTACTTTCAGGATATGCCGCGTTTCCTTGTTCACGAAACGGCGGTTCACTGGGTAGATACGTTCAGGTTTTTGTTCGGTGCGCCCAGCGCCGTTTACGCGGACCTGCGTCAAGTGAACCCCGTGATCGCGGGCGAAGACGCAGGCTACATCCTGTTTGACCACCCCAACGGTTTGAAAACCCTGTTCGATGGGAACAGATGCCTTGACCACAGCGCGGAAGACCTGCGCCAAACCATGGGCGAGGCACTTATCGAAGGAACGGAAGGATCGCTGGTTCTGAACGGTGACGGTTCCGTAGAACTCCGCGCTTTTGGAAAACAGGCGCGACAGCAGATTCTGCCTGCAAGCGATCATGATGGATTTGGCGGAGATTGCGTCCACGCCTTGCAAAGTCACGTTGTTTCAGGCCTTCTACGGGGCACGCCGCTGGAAAACACGGCCCGCGATTATTTGGACGTGATCCGCATCGAAGAGAAGATCTATCTTTCGGCTGCGGAGGGACGAAAGATCAAGCTGGAGACGCCGTGAAGGATCAGGACACCAAATCTCTTTCAAATACACAGCGCGCTGTCAGGGACTTGCGGCGGATGATCCTGTCCGGCGAGCTTGCGGCCGGGACCGACCATCTGGAATCGGAACTCGCCGAAACTCTGGGCATGTCCCGCACCCCGATACGGGAAGCTGCGCTGATGTTGGAAAGCAAGGGGTTGCTGGAAATGCGGCCCCGCAAAGGTGTGCGGATACTGCCCGTTTCATCGGACGACATGCGCGAAATCTACGACATACTCACGGAACTCGAAAGCCTTGCCGCGCAGCGCGCCGCCGAAGCGGGGTATTCAGAAGATGAACTGGCGGTACTTGCCGGATCAATCGAACGAATGGATCAAGCCATCGAAACCGAAGACCTGGAAGCCTGGGCCGAGGCCGATGAGCTCTTTCATCAGGAACTCGTCCGGTTGGGCGGTAACAAACGGGTCGAAGCGATTGTCGCGATGATGAGCGACCAGGTACGCCGCGCGCGCGCAACGACGCTGTTCATCAGACCCCTGCCCGTCAAATCCAATGAAGATCACCGCGTCGTTTTCCAGGCGATCAGGGAAGGCCGACCGGATGTCGCCCGTGAACGCCATCGCGAACACAGGCTGCAAGCCAAGGCCATGCTTTGCGGGATACTCGAAAAGCATCGATTAAATAGCCTCTGATTTTTTCGTACCCTATCTTTAAGCCGTAGAAATAACAGCTTATTTTCGACCTCTTCGGTATCCCCAATACGTGTCGGAAGCGGGCACCCGCGAAGGGCGCCCGGCTGTTTTGATTTTCGTTTCTCCGCGTCACTCAAACACTCAAAACACCCATAGGGGTTGATTTAGTACGATTTCGCATTATTTAGTACGATATCGTACTAATGGAGATTCAAGATGCCGAACAGAAGACGTTTTCTCAAAATTCTGGGCGGAGGCACAATTCTGGCGGCAACGGGCGCGGTTGGGTTCCTCTCGACCCGTACGCCCCATCGCGCCCTGGCTCCCTGGACGCCAAAACCCTATGACGACCCGCGCAAAACCGCGTTGTCTTACGCAATTCTCGCCCCCAACCCGCACAACCTGCAACCTTGGCTGGTCGAGTTGGCCGGGCAGGACAAGCTGCGCATCCACCGTGACACTGATCGCGAGCTTCCCGAAACCGATCCGTTCCATCGCCAGCTTTATATTGGCCTCGGCGCCTTTGTTGAGACGATGGTCCTGGCAGCTGGTGCTCAGGGATTTGATACCAAACTCACATTGCTGCCGGAAGGGGATGACGGGCCTGTTGCTGAGGCAGTGCTTGTACCGGGTGGCGCACCCGACCCGCTCGCGGCTCAAATCCTCAACCGGCATTCCAACAAGGAACCGTACAAAGAACAGCGCCTCTCGGCCGCCGAAATGTCTGCGCTTGGCAACTATGCCACCCTGATTACCGACGACGATTTGGTGGTCCGTATTCGAGACCTGACAAAACGTGCCTTTGAGATCGAAATGCGTACACCGCAGACCCTTAAGGAATCCGTCGATCTGATGCGCATCGGCAAGGCGGAAATCAACGCCAATCCGGACGGGATCGAACTGCGCGATCCCATACTGGAAACGCTTCGACTTACCGGTTTTCTGGACAATGAGACCCTGATGAACGTCGATCACCCGGGCACTCAGTCACATATGCGCGGTTACTTCGCCATGCTGGACGCAACGCCACATTATGCCGTCCTCACGACCGCCACCAACACGCGAAAGGATCAGCTTGATGCCGGGCGCCGGTTGATGCGCTTCTACCTGAAAACAACCGAAATGGGCCTGGGCGTTCATCCGGTCAGTCAGGCCCTTCAGGAATATCCCGAGATGGCAGAGGAATACGCTCTGGCACATGAGCTTCTTGCCTCGCCCGGCCACACAGTGCAAATGTTGCTGCGTTTGGGGTATGGGCCCGAACCAATTGCCACACCCCGCTGGCCGCTGGAGACACGAATTCTGAATGACGTCTGAAGACGAGACCAAGGAAGTTTACCGGTTCTTCACCGAGGTCGGGATCATCAATCAGCTGATCTCGACCAAGCTTGAAGCGTTCTTGCCTGGCAGAATGACGGCAACCCAATTTGGCATATTGGGCCATTTGGTCCGGCGCCCCGAGGGGGAAACTCCGCTGCAGCTTTCGAACGCGTTTCAAGTGCCCAAAACGTCGATGACGCATATGCTCGCCAGCCTTGAAAATCATGCGCTGATCACCCTTGAGGCCAACCCCAGGGACAAGCGCTCAAAAATTGCCCGGTCGACCCCGCAAGGCGCGGAGTTTCTGAACGCTTGCATGGGGCAGATGTCGCAAGCCCTTGGTCCGGTTTTGTCCGAACTTGGGCCCGGTCCATTTCACAATTCGCTGCCTGATCTGACGCTCATACGCGAAGCCTTGGACAGCGAACGGGACTAGGCAAAACCAGCCTCAGTCGCAACACGAGGCCAAATTTTCAGAACATCATGCAATCTGCGCCCGGGGGCAGCGGCGGTGATCCTGCGGGCAAGGTGGGCGTATAGTCGAATGTCACAATCTTCGCGCCACCGTCGAAGGCCACGAACAGTTGGTTGGATCCCGGTCTGATGGCGATGCCTTCCGGGTCGGTTCCGAACTGCAGCAAGCTTTGCTGGGCAAGCAGCCGGCCATCTGCGGTGAATTCGTACAGGCTGTTTGACCCTTCCCAGTCATCAACAATCAGCATGTGGCCGGTACGCGGATCGATCGCGATGCCCTGCGCCTCACTTAACGGAGGAGACAGTTTCATGGTATCCAACCTCGCCGTCAGAACACCCTCTGAGGTGAACCAGGACAACCGTTCGGGGTCATCCTCTACGGTCACGATCTGCCCCTTGGCGTTGATCGCGATCCCTTCGGTGTCTGCGAAGCCACCTTCCAGTTCAAAAGGTGCGCCCAGGCGCGATCCGTCCTTGGTGACACGTTGAAGACGGCCAAGACCATCGCCCAGCAACAAGTGATCCCCTTCAACGGCAACTGCCTTGATCCGGAAGAGATCGCTGGATATGCGGCGCAACTCATCCCCTTGTAAGGTAACAAGAATTGCCTCGGGCCCCTCGTTTGCGATCCACAACCCGCAAAACGTCGGGTCGTAGTCGAGACTTGCGGGCTGATTGAGCGCGTAGCGCCCGGTTTCGCGAAGCTGCAATGCCATGGCCGGGGCAGACGCGGCGCAGATCAGTAAGGCTATGGTCCTCGCAAACACTGGGGATGCTCCTGAAATCTGCATCAGAAAGGTGGGTCGGTATCGCGACGGGTCAAGCACCTGAACTCCTTGAAACAGAGAGCATCCCTTTAACTGACCCGAGAGGTCTGGAACGCGGAAACTGGCTGCAAACCGTGTGGTTCTGCCAGAGTACGTTTGAATTGGGGTTGCGTCAAAATCGCGAACCGACAGCGCGGCGGGTGTGGAGTTTGCGAAATCACCACTGAGATACGAAACAACCCAAGGCTTCATAGAACAAACTTGCATTCGCGTGCTTGCGCGTAGTCACCTAGGGCACGGGGTTGGAGGACGCCTATGGTGCGATGGAAATTCGTGGTTTGTGTCTGGTGCGCGCTGGCTGTTGCCGCTTGCGCCCCTAAAACCCGCACCTATGAAAAGACGGTATCATCTGCGCTGCCGGCCCATTCTGGCACATCGCTGGGTCAGGCGGCCAACCGTCTTGGGGACCCCAAAGACGGTCGGTCAGGCGTCAGGCTGATCAGTGATGGCGAAGAAGCGCTTGTCTCACGGCTGTTGATGGCCGCTGCGGCCGAGCGGACTATAGATGCGCAATACTACCTTCTGCACGACGACCCCACCGGCCACCTTTTCGCAGCCAGTCTTTTGCAGGCCGCAGATCGGGGTGTTCGTGTCCGGCTGTTGCTGGATGACATGGATACGTCCGGCTATGACGCGATGACGGCAGCATTGGACAATCACGAAAACATTGAAATCAGGCTGTTCAATCCGTTCTGGCGGGACCAAAGCCTGTTGATTGCGGGTCTGACGGATTTCAAACGCATCAATCGCAGAATGCACAACAAGTCCATGACCGCAGACAACGTATTCACGATTGTGGGCGGGCGAAACATCGGTGCCGAGTATTTTCTGGCCCGTGAAGAAATGAACTATGCCGATCTGGATGTGCTGGCCGCAGGCCCCGTTGTACGCGAAGTATCGCATAGCTTTGACGCCTACTGGAACAGCGAGTTCGCCGTTCCGGCGCGCGTGGTCGTTGGTGAACCCGAAGACTTTGACCTTGGCGATGAGCGAAGCAGGCTGAATGAACTGGTCGAGGACGCGAAACAAACGCAGTACGGCACGGCCCTCAGAAAGTCGGCACAAGAGAACTTTGCCGACGGTGCCCTGTCACTGGATTGGCTTCCAGCGAAACTTTATGCTGATCCGCCTTCAAAAGCCGCCGGTCTTGGGGATTCAGACCCCATTCTTGCATCTCAACTGCTTCCGTATTTTGAGAATGCCAGCAGCGAAGTGAATATCGTGTCCGCCTATTTCGTACCGCGCAACAACGGTGTGAAATGGCTGACCGAACTGGAGGCACGCGGCGTCGACGTAAAAGTCGTGACCAATTCGCTGGCATCCAACGACGTCGCACCCGTTTACGCGCATTACGCCAAGAAACGGCGGGCACTTCTGCGCGGTGGAGTAGAACTCTACGAACTGCGGCCCGACGCGTATCAAGTGCAACGTCGCGGTATCAACTGGGCTGAGTCCAGATCGGGCCTGCACTCCAAGGCGTTCGCGGTCGATGACCGATACCTGTTCGTGGGATCGTTCAACTGGGACCCGCGGTCCGTCAACATCAACACCGAGATGGGAATACTGATCGACTCGCCGGCATTGACCGCACAGACCATGGGTGCGTTGGATGACGCGCTACCGGCATACACTTACCACGTAACGCTGGAACAAGCTGGTCAGCTTAAATGGACGACCAGAGGCGATGATGGCACCATTCTTGAATATCAATCCGAGCCGACAGGATCGACCTGGGATCACATCGTTGCCGGGTTTCTAAGCATTTTACCAATCGGATCTCAGCTTTAAGGATTCTGAGGAATACTTGGGCGGCTTGTCACCCCGCTTGGGAAGCGCTCCCCCGCGCGGTTTCTCTTCGGTCACATTCCCCAAGGTGGCTTTGCGCCGATCTCTGCGATCAGAAAGTCGATGAACACCCGCACCTTGGGGGATAGCACATTGGACTTGGGATAGATCAGCCACAGGACATTGCCTTTCTCGGCCTCAAAACTCGGCAGAACCCGTGTCAGACGGCCTGATTTCAGTTGATCATGCACGCTCCATAACGCGTTCAGGGAAATACCGGCCCCGGCCAGCGTGGCTTGGACCTGGCTTTGGCCGTCGTCGATAATCAACTGACCCCTGGCCCCTGCAGGGTCGAAAACCGCCGTCTCGCCTGAAGGTCCGGTCAGTGGGCGGGGTTGGCGATTTTGGAAGGCGATCAAATGGTGATTTGCCAGATCAGCGGGGGTTTCAGGTGTCCCGTAGATTTCCAGATAGCGCGGGGCGGCACACAGGATACGCCGGTCATCGGCCAGCTTTCGGCCCTTCAGGCTGGTGTCGAACAGTGGCGCGTTTCTGAGTGCAAGGTCGTAGCTTCCTTCAATAAGGTCGAACTGCACATCCGACAGGCGCAGATCGAGCGTAAGGTCGGGGTGATTTTGCAGAAACTTCGGCAGGATCGGCGCGATGTAGAGCTGCGCAAAAGTGCTGGGCGCGGCGACCCGCAAAGTGCCCTTGATCGATGTGGTCTGCTTGCCAAGGGCCGCAAGTGCGGCCTCTTCCTGCGCGATAATCTCGCGGGCGAAGGGCAGGAAATCGGCACCTTCGACAGACAGCGACACTTTGCGCGTCGTGCGGTGCAAGAGTTCGGACCCCAGATTCTGTTCCAGCTTGGCAAGCTTTGCACTCGAAACGGCCGGGGCCATGTCCAAGGCACGCCCTGCCCCGCTGATATTCAGCATTTCCGCCGCCTTCACGAACAATCGGAGCGCGTCTGTGTCTAGGCCCATTATATGTGAAACCCGAATTATGAACCCACTATCCGGCAGTTTATCTGCAATTCGTTTGAAGTTACATCCCTATTCATGACCGCAACAGAGCCTATGCAAGAGGGGCAAATGACACGGACGGCCACAGTCAACTACCATGTTCACAAGCCCTACAGGCAAGCCTTTGAACTGGATGCAGGCGGGATTGCGGGGAACCTGATTTCCCCCGAACTGGCCCCGGCATCCGTTGCGCTGGCAGACAACCGTGCGACGACCGCGTCGGTCTCGTTTGCATCTGATGCTGTCGAATTCACGTCGCTGGCAACGCAGGTCCGGGACTTTTCAGGTGACGCCTGGCAACAGACATATGATGCGGAACTGACAGCGTTGCTTCGGCGCAGGCTGGGTGTGGGCGAGGTTGTGATTTTTGATCACACCGTTCGGATGGACGACCCTGATGCGACGCGCAAACCTGCGCGTAACGTGCACAGCGACTACAGCAAGGACGGGGCCGAGCGACGCCTTGTCGATCTGTTGGGGGCCGAGACTGCGGCTGAATGGGCGCAAGGTCACTATGCCTTTGTCAATGTCTGGCGCCCTGTGGGTGAGACAATCAATTCAGCGCCCCTTGGCTTTGTCCGCCCGTCGTCTGTTGATCCGTCCGACTGGATTCTGCTGGACCTGATCTATCCCGACCGCAAGGGACAAATCATGGGGCTGGTGGGCAATCCCGAGCATGAGTGGATCTATCAATCCAGGATGACACCGGACGAGGTCGCGATCTTCAACATCTATGACAATCACGGCCTGCCGTCGATCGCGCATAGCGCGCTCGATATGGTCGAGGATCCAGACCTCACCACTATTCGCAAAAGCGTCGAGAGCCGCACTTTGGTGCGCTACTAAAGGGGGCCCGAGACATGTTGGATGAAATGCAGCCCGCTGAGTTTACTCAGATCAACCTGGCCTATAACCGGGTGTTTCGTCCCGGGCGGCTGAGCCTTGGCCTTGTGTTGCCGCTCGAAACATACGCCGTTGGCGCCGCACCGACGCTGCAGGATCATCTGGACGCGGCGCGGCGGGCCGAGGACCTTGGGTTTGCGGCCCTTTGGTTGCGCGATGTGCCCTTCAATGTCCCCAGCTTCGGGGATCCCGGACAGGTTTTCGATCCGTTTGTCTATCTGGGTGCGCTGGCAACAGCGACAAACCGGATTGCGCTTGGAACATCCAGCGTGATCCTGCCACTGCGCCACCCGGCACATGTCGCCAAGGCGGCAGCGACGGCAGATGTGCTCTCGGGCGGGCGGTTGCTGTTGGGCGTTGCCTCCGGTGATCGGCCCGAAGAGTATCCGGCGATGAACCACAGCTATGATGACCGCGGGGCGCGGTTCCGCGACAGCATTGACTATATCCGCGCGGTTGAATCGGACTATCCCAGGCATGAAAGTGCGCAGGGCACACTGTCCGGCGGGATGGACCTGTTGCCAAAGCCGCATGGCGCGCGCCTGCCGGTGCTCATCACCGGGGGTAGCCAGCAAACACCCGATTGGGTGGCGCAGAACGGAGACGGCTGGATGACTTATCCGCGCAACGCGGCGGCTCAGGGCCAGGTCATCGCGGAGTACCGGCGGCGTGTGAAAGAGGCGGGTCAACCGGACAAGCCTGTCATGCAATCGCTTTACGTCGATGTCGCTGCTGATCCCGCCGCACCTCCGCACCCGATCCACCTTGGGTTTCAGTCCGGCACCGATTTCCTGCGCAGCTATCTGCGTGAAATAGAAACGCTCGGGGTCAATCACGTCGCCCTGAACCTACGGTTCAATCAGGCTCCCATCGATGCAACCCTCGAACATCTGGCGGACACTGTGCTGCCCGACTTTTCCTAGAAGGAACAGATATATGACCAAAACCATCCTCATTACAGGTTCCACCGACGGCATTGGCTTGCTCACGGCGCAGAAACTGGCAGTCGACGGGCACAAAGTGCTTTTGCATGGTCGCAGTTTGCCGAAATTGGAAAGCGCGGCCGCCGCCGTCGGCGGCGATGTCGAAACCTATGCCGCCGATCTCAGCGATCTGTCGGCGGTTCGGGAACTGGCCGAAAGCGTAGCGGCCAATCATGACCGACTGGATGTGCTGATCAACAACGCAGGGGTGCTGAAAGCCCCGCAAACCGTGCTTGCGAACGGGCAGGACATCCGCTTTGTGGTCAACACGCTTGCGCCATATCTGCTGACCGAATTGCTGCTGCCGATCATCCCCGCCGACGGGCGCGTTGTGAACCTGTCATCCGCGGCTCAGGCCCCGGTCAACATAAAGGCCATGCAGGGCAATGTGCCGCTGGCGGATATGGACGCTTACGCCCAAAGCAAGCTGGCGATCACCATCTGGACCCGCGAATGGGTAAAATCGCACTCCGATTTGCCGGTGATGGTTGCGGTAAATCCCGGATCCCTTCTGGCTTCGAAAATGGTGCAAGAGGGTTTTGGCGTTGCCGGGAACGACGTGAACATTGGCGCCGATATTTTGATCGATGCGGCCCTGGGCGAACGGTTCGCCGGCGCGTCAGGTGCCTATTTCGACAATGACAGCGGCGCTTTTGCGAACCCGCATGCCGCTGCACTGGATGAAAGCCACGTTGCCGAGGTCATGGGCACCATCAAAGGCCTGATCGGCCAGACCGGCTGACCCACACGGCGCGACAGCGCCATATACATCCACCTTTACCTCTTCCCACCCCCGCACGCCTGCCGCGTTTTGGGGCCCAAGAAAGGACTGCCTGATGAAATACGAAAACTCTCAAACCTTTGACGTAGCTGTGGAAAACGGCATCGCCACGGTGACGTTCAACTTTGGCGCCGTGAACGTGCAGGGCCAGGAAATGCTGGCCGATCTCAACAGTCTGGCCATGCGGCTGGAGCGGGACCGCGACACCAAGGTCGTGATCTTTCAATCCGCCAATCCGGAGATTTGGGTCTGCCACTACGACACCGATCTGCTCAAGGACATGTCGACCGAGCCGGTATCCCGCGAGGATGCGCAGCTTCTGGACCTGCAATCGGTATGCGAACGGATCAGCAAAGTGCCACAGGCCACCATCGCAAAGCTCGAAGGGTTTGCGCGCGGCGGCGGGCACGAATTGGCCCTGGCGCTCGACATGCGCTTTGCCGCGCGGGGCAAGTACAAATTCATGCAGATGGAGGTCGGCATGGGCATCCTGCCCTGCGGCGGCGGCGCCTCGCGCATGGCGCGCCAGACCGGTCTGGGCAAAGCGCTTGAGATCATCCTGAGCGCGCAAGACTACGATGCGGATAATGCAGAGCGTCTGGGCACCATCAACAAGGCCCTGGAGCCGGATGAAATTGGCCCATATGTGACGGCGTTGGCCGAACGGATCGCAAAATTCCCGTCCGAGTCGATCAATGCCTGCAAGCAGATGGTCTACGAATCCATCGACAAACCCATTGATGAGGCGCTGAAGGCCGAAGCCTATTGGCTGTATCAGGCCACCAGCAAGACACCGGCGGTCAAACGTTTCCAAATCGCGGATGACCAAGGCCTGGAACACGACATCGAAAACCAGCGCAACTGGAGCGATCTGGTGATGCAGGTGCAGGACATCAACTGAACTACTCCCAACCCAATGATCTCGTCAGGTGCGCGTTGCTGCCACGCGCCCCTGCCGCGATGTCACAAAAAGGAATACCCCAATGAAAGCAATGGTACTGAACGCCTACGGCCCCGACGCGCCGTTCGAGCTTACCGAAATGCCCGACCCGGTCGCAACATCCGGGCATGTGGTCGTCAAAGTGGCCGCGACCAGCGTCAACACAGTCGACACAATGATCCGGAACATGGGCGCGGACCTGTCCCTGTCCCCCGCATTGCCCGCCCTGCTTGGCATGGACTTTGCCGGCACGGTCGTCGCAATCGGCGACGGCGTGACAGGTTTTGCCATAGGCGATGAGGTGTATGGCTGCGCCGGTGGTTTGATGGACCTGCCGGGCACTCTGGCAGAATTTATCAACGCGGATGCCCGCCTGATTGCGCACAAACCCAAGACGCTGAGCATGCGCGAAGCCGCTGCCTTGCCTCTCGTCGGTATAACCGCCTACGAAGGCCTGACCCGCGCCGGAGTTGGCGAAGGGCAGACCGTGCTGGTTCAGGGTGGCGCCGGCGGTGTTGGCCATGTCGCCGTTCAAATCGCGCGCCATCTTGGCGCCACCGTGTCCGCAACAGGTCGCGGTGCGGATCAGATGGCCCTGCTCGAAGGTCTCGGCGCGCGTCCCCTGGATTTCACAACACAAAAAGTCGAGGACTATGTGGCCGCGCATACCGGTGGTGTTGGCTTCGATATGGTGTTCGACAGCGTGGGCGGGCCGAATATGACGAACTCGTTCGAAGCCGCCAGGCTCAATGGCCATGTCGCCTCGACGGTTGCAATGGTCGAGATCGACTTGACGCCCGTGCATTTCAAAGGCCTGTCCCTGCACGTCGTCTTCATGCTGATCCCAATGATTCACGATGTCGGGCGGCAAACCCATGGCGACATCCTGAAAAAAATGGCGCACATGGCGGATGCGGGAGAGCTGAAACCAATTGTGGACAAACAGCAGTTTGGGTGGACCAGTGCCGACGCAGCTTACAGCCACCTAGTGAATGGATCCGCAGTCGGGAAAGTAGTCATAGACCTGTGATTTGATCACGCGGAGGTTGGTGCGCAATTGATGATCTTGCGCACCAACGCAGCGTCTTGATGATGTGTTTCACTGGCTGTGGAGTGGTCGAAAAGGCCGCTGTAGAGACGCGCATAACGCTGCGTTCCAGTCACTGATTTTATTCATGAAATTCAAGAGTACTCGCCCATAACTTTGCGCGACGTTTGCGCATAATTTTGCACGATTTGCCCAAAAGCCTGCACTCCGAGTCGAAAGCACTCTGACTTCTGTCGTTAGGTGCTCGCAAAACTGACCCAAAGCCAGCGACTTACAGCTATAAGTACATCTAAGCTAGCAAGCTTCAACACTTGGTTGCGGAAAGTTTGCCACCGGTTATTGGCAATGAACCTGAAACGACGCCCGTCTAAAGACACCAGGGGACTAAAAAGGCGGTATAGTTTTGATGAAACTCCATACACATAGCCTCAACCTGTGATGTCAGGTTCTAGTCGTCCCAATAATCCTCTTCCTGCCGCTGCCGTTCTTCCGCGCAAGAGGAACAAAGTCCAGTAGCATCTGGGTAGTCTGTTTCTCTATCATCATCCATATAGACTGTCCGAAGACAGTCGGAACACCGTTGGTGTGCCATGCTTACCCTCTAGGTTTGGTTTTGATGAAACCGCCTAGTCGGGTCGGCGATTTCATTACCGTTCAATTGTGGTGGTTTCTGACTTCTTGCCGCTAAGAAACAACAAGGAAGTGGCGGAACGCTGAGTACGAAGCGTCCAACCCGCCAAACTATGTTACGGGCAGTTTGCGACGCTCGACTCTCTTCCAATCCCGTCCGGAAACGATGCCCCAGTTTCCCGATCCATTTGGTCGACGCCAACGCGGAGTGGCCATCTTCTGAAGTTCGGCAAGCGCTTCGTCATAGGTGTCATACTGAATCTCCTCCCCCTTGGCCCCAATTGTGAATTTACCGCCTCGAGCCAGACGAGGGTGGAAATAAGAGTTATCGGTAGCCACCGGAACGAAAACCACTTCATCTTCGAAATCTATGCTGGGCAAGGTTGGTGTAACGTCATCCGGCTTTTCCCAAATTGAAGGGTAGTATTCCTTCCGACCTTTAAGCCATTGAGCAGCACTCGATGCAGTTACACCCTGCTCGGCCTTTACAAGACAGCTTTCGCCGCTGGACAGTATGTTTCGGATGCGCCCCTCGGAAATGCCACCAAAAATCGAAAGCGAGCCAATATCCACCTGGCCTTCCACGGATTCTTCATCACTAGTAAGCGACTCCAAACTCATACCGGAATCCATTGTATGGCGCGAAAGTGCGAGATTAATGACTACTTCAAAATTCTTGAACTCCGGATCCAGATTCACTTTCTGCCGCCATTCGCTCAGGCGAATTGGCAAATGAGCAATCCATGATCGGCGTGTGGCAAAGCTGATCTCATCAGGTGTAACGCCATATAGGCCATATAAGCCGGCGTGATCTAAAAGAACTGCACTCTTCCACTGCTCGTTAATGGGCGACAGTGAAGGAGAATGGAGAGCGCCGATCCAATGATCTGAGTCATTGCTACCTCCGGGCAATAGATCCAGAAGCTTAGATGTCGCGATCTCCTCTCCCAGCAGGCTCTCAACCGCAAGAAGATGGTAATCCAGTGACCTTTTTAGAGGGATGTCGAAATCGCGTAGATATTGCACCAAACGCACCATTCGAGCCCCCGGGACGTCAGTTTTGCGATACTGGATCCGACACGAAATCAGTTTTTCTTCCAATTCGCTCAGGCCTGTGGCTGAGAGCGCAAAATGCTCGAGTTTGAGCTTCACTTCAGAGCCAACGTTCGGCGTTCCATCATGGCCCACAAGGTGGACCACGGCGTGATCGCCCGCATACAACCAAGCTCCGGGAAAAGGGAAATCAGGGCGGGGCCCAGGTTTTAAACCCAAGATCTCTTCATACCATGCCACCATATCAAGCAACCTGGTCGTCACGATATTCACATGATCCAGCCGTTCTATTCTCATCTAGAAGCCCTCAAGCACAAGCTTACCTTTGGCTTTTCCGCTTTCGAGGATAGCATGCGCTTTCATTAAGTTTGTGGCATTGATCCTACCAAGTGTATCGGTTGCTGTGGATTTGATCTTTCCATCGTCTATCAACACGGCGACCTGATTCAGGATTTCGCTTTGACGATTCATATCTCCAGTCCCAAAAAGCGACCGCGTGTACATGAACTCCCAATGCAACGAGATCGATTTGGGTTTGAATTGCGCGATGTCAAAGGCCTCAGGATCATCAATCAACCCAAAGCGACCTTGGGGTGTCATCACCTCTCCAGCTTGAGACGCATAGAGCTGGGAATGGTTTGTTGAATAGATGAAATCCACACTTTCGATACCGAGAGCCTCGAGTTGTGAGCCGAAAGTTTCCGCATGGTTGATGACATGGTGTGCGCCAAGCTCTCGAACCCAGTTTTGTGTCTCGGGTCGGGACGCAGTGGCAATCACCGTCAAGTCAGTGAGAGCCCGCGCCAATTGAATGGTGATTGACCCGACACCGCCTGCGCCACCAATAACCAGCAACGTATTGGTCCCGCCGGAAACAGTATCTTGGACTCGCAGGCGGTCGAACAACATCTCAAAAGCAGTAAGCGTCGTAAGCGGCATCGCCGCAGCCGCTGTCGCTGTTATGGATTTTGGCGCGGCTCCGACAATGCGTTCATCCACCAGATGAAACTCGGCATTGGTTCCCGGTCGGTTGATCGCCCCGGCATACCAAACTGTATCTCCCGGACTGAAAGTCTCAACCGTTTCGCCGGCTGCTTCGACGATCCCTACTGCGTCCCACCCCAGAATATCAGGTTCTGGACCTATAGGAGCACGTTTTTGCCGAATTTTCGTATCGACTGGGTTCACTGACACCGCCTGCACCTTCACCAACAAGTCGTGCCCCTTCGGCGTCGGTTTGTCAGCCTCAAAGTCGATTAAGGCGTCCGCCCGATCAATAGGCCCTGTCTCACTGTATCCAACGGCTTTCATAACGTGCTCCTTTGTCCCGTTCTGTATCAACCGATGACTGTCATTTCATTCAGCGTGAATTCTGCAACGGCGCCCTCTGTTGCTTCCAGATAAGCCGCAAGGTGCTGAGCACCCATGTGGGTTTGCCAAAGCTCCCGGCTTTCCCAATTTTCGTAGAACACGAAATGAGCCGGGTTGTCGTTGTCCTGGTGCAGGTCGTAGTTAATGCAACCCTCTTCGGCACGGGTTATGTCGATGAGCTTGATCAGCTCACCCTTTACGAGGTCGATCTTGTCGGGGTTGGCTATGATGTTGGCGACGATTGTCAGCTTGGCCATTGGATTCGGTTCCTTGTGTTTATGAGCGATGTGCCAGATTTACTCCGCCGTTTTTTTGGGATAAATAGGACTTTTTCGAACATATAATCCGGAAAATCCGTTTAATGCTTTTAGACAATCTTCGCTTGTTTCTGACGATAGCCGAGAAAGGCAGTCTTGTGGCCGCGGCGCGCGAGACGGGGATGTCGAGCACGACAGTGTCCGAGCGGCTCGCCGCTCTGGAGGCACATTACGGTGTGGTTTTGTTCAACCGCACCACCCGTTCCATTAGCCTGACCGAAGAAGGCCGGACACTCGCTGACGGAGCGAGAAACGTACTCAGTGAGGTTGCGGACCTAGATACACTTGTTCGGCACGGCGCTGAAACTCTGTCTGGTCCAATTCGCATATGCACGCCGATTGACTTGGGACGCAGCATTGTTTCCAAGGTTATTGCCGAATTCACCGAAGAGAACCCTGCGGTCTCAATCGAACTGTCCCTCTCGGACGGCTATGTCGACCTTGTGGGCCAGGGTTTCGACCTCGCCGTTCGTTTCGGCAACATCACAGACAGCTCGCTCAGGTTGCGAAATCTAGGGAACTACCAACGTTTCGTATGTGCGTCCCCAAGTTACCTGACCTCATTCGGAACGCCTGAAAAACCAGAAGATCTATTAAACCACAACTGCTTGGTCATGAGGTTTGGCGACATGATCGACAACGTTTGGGAGTTTGGATCAGGAGCAAATGCCCAACGCGTATCGGTAAAGGGAAATCGAATAGTCAATGATGGTTCACTCATCCGCGATTGGGCGATTGCAGGCCATGGGGTCGTCTTGAAGTCGGAGCTGGATGTCGGCGACGATGTTCGATCTGGCAGACTTATTTCTGTCTTGCGCGACTTCCTGCCACCGCCGAAACCTTTGCAAATGATGTTTCCGCCTAGCCGAGCCCAACCACGTCGCATAACGGCCTTGGCTGAGCACTTGCGTCGCAAATTTGGTGTGAGTTGAGGCCGCTCGGGAAGACACTAAACTGATAGCCGCTATGTTTGCTCAATGAATTTCAAAGTCGCGTTTGCTAGCTCCGCCCCAGCATCTTCTTGAATGAAATGCCCCGCTTTAGGCAAAACGGTATGATTTTGACCAACTGCGCCAGGGATCGACTTTTGGAACAGTTTGTCTACCCCCGCCATGACCCCGTCGTCTTCTCCAAAAACAGTCAGAAACGGCGTGTTGAGGGTCTTGAGGGTTTCCCATGCGGCCCGGTTGGCTTCTGAAGCTGGATTGTCAGGCGAGTCGGGCACCAACACTGGAAACTCTCGAGCGCCTGCCAGATAGCGCGCATCCGGGAATGGTGCGTTGTAGGCTGCGACCTCTTCTTCTGAAATTTTAGATGTCGTGCCGCCGAATACGATGCGTCCCGAATTAAATTCAGGTACGGATTGTGAGTATTCCCGCCATGAAAGAAATGCCTCACCCAAGGGCACGTCACCGGTGGGCAAGGCCGTATTCGCCACAACAACACGAGAGAAACGCTCGGGCATACTCGCAACCAACCGCAAACCAATGAGTCCGCCCCAGTCCTGACAAACCAATGAGATGCCCGTCAAGTCAACTTTCCGCAACCACTCGGACATCCAGTCTACATGCCGTTGGTAGGTGTAGTCGGATCGCTCAGTTGGCTTGTCCGACCGTCCAAACCCAATCAAATCAGGAGCCAGAACTCGATGGCCCGCATCTTTGAATAACGGAATCATGTGCCGATACAGGAAGCACCAAGTTGGCTCTCCGTGCATCAACAATACCGGTGGTGCCTGTGCCGGTCCCTCGTCCAAATAGTGCAGTCGGAGAAGACCGCCCTCGGTATCATCCACATCAAGATAGTTCGGGCCGAAGTTGAAATCTGGCAGCCCGTCAAACCGATGGTCCGGTGTACGAAGGAACTTCATCGTGAACTCTCCAAAAATGCCGACGGCTTGGTCCAACAACAGTGATCGATAAAACCAAAACGGTCCAGTTCCAGCGTATACCGACTTCAGGTTTGGTTGAGTTGGTCACATTGATTCGGTCCCTCGCGGAGGAGGCCCTTTTTGCAGACGTTTTGAATCCGCACCAAAAATTTTGGTCTCACAAACTTATATTATGAGTTCATCTGTACGGATCGCCGAGAGGCGGATCAGAAGAAAATCGCAAGCCCGGTCATTGAGACAACCAAGAAAAGGAGAGTCATAATTCCACCGGAGCGAACGAAATCCACCACCCGGTAGCCTGCTGGGCCCATGATCAACGCGTTCACCTGGTGTGTTGGGATCAAAAATGAGTTGGACGTTGAAATTGCCACGGTGAGAGCAAATACAGCCGGGTTACCACCCGCCGATATGGCGATAGAAACCGCCAGCGGCACCAGCAGAACAGTTGCACCTACGTTCGACATGACCAGCGTGAACGCCGTTGCTAAAACGGCGATTCCTGCTTGCAACGACCAGATCGGCCACCCCTTCAGAAGGGCCAACACATGCGCTGCAATCCAATCCGCAGTGCCAGTGTTCTGAACCGCCTGACCTAGCGGGATCAGTGAAGCGAGTAGAAAAACAGTACTCCAACTTATCGACTCGTAGGCTTCGTCAATCGAGAGCACCCGGCTCAACACCATCCCAATAGCGCCGATCAACAGGCACAATGACAAGCGCAGATCAGAGAATAGAATTAAGCTCAACGCTACTAGGAAGAAGGCGAGCGCCCATCCGACCTTGTGTGGCCGTAACTCTTCCTGGGGAAAATCCGAAGTTACGACGACAAAATCCCTGTCCGACTTCAGTCGTGTTAGACGGTCCCACTGCACGTGAACCACACACGTATCACCGGCCTGCAAAGGGACTTGCCCGATATGCGTGGCTGAATGATCCTCGGTTTCAACGTGGCTCAGTGTTTCTTCTCCGCGCTGAATGGCCAAAAGAGACAAACCATGTGTCTGACGGAGACGCAAATCAATCGGAGTCTGGCCGATCACTGAAGAACCGGGAGGAATAACAACCTCGGCCACCCCCGATTGGGTCGCGGCGAAATCATCCGCAAAGACATCCAACTGTGGCAGAATCTCCAGCCCGTATGGCTCAGCGAACTGTTGCTGAACGACCCGACGCAGACCAAGCACTGCAAGGCGTGCTGGCGCTTCGATTACGGTATCAGCCATCGGCGCGATGACCTTGTGGCCGCGATAGGATGTGCCGAGAATATACATGTTGTGGGCGACCATTAGATCCGCGAGCGTTTGCCCAATGATGATCGATCCTTCGGGAACACGTATCTCGAACATATCGGCCCTAAGCCCATAGGTGTTTTCGACATAGGTCTGCATAGACCGGGCTGAGCTTGCGTCTGCTCCACGCTCCCGCTGCGCTGGGAGGACCCAACGACCAAAGAGCACAAAGTAAAGCACTCCTGTCAGCACCAGCATCACACCGATAGGCGTGACTGAAAACAACCCAAATGTCTCCATTTGTTGGTCAGCCGGAAGGGATGAGTTTGCTGAAACAATCAGGTCATTCAACAGGATCAGGGGTGATGACCCGACCAATGTGATCGTACCACCCAGGATCGCGCAAAACCCCATGGGCATCAGCAACCTACTCATCGGGATTTCCGTACGTGCCGAGATGCGGCTCACAACAGGCAGAAAAAGCGCAGCAGCTCCTACATTCTGCATGAAGGAGCTAATGACACCAACCGTTGTTGATATGATTGGGATGATCCGGGCCTCTGTCGTGCCACCATTCTTGAGGATCAAGGCCGCGACCTTTGACATAAGTCCAGTCTTATCAAGCCCAGCCCCAATTACCATCACCGCGATAATGGACATTACAGCGTTGGAGGAGAAACCTTCAAAGAGCCTGGAGACATCGGCAAGATTACCCAGCCCCGGTAGATAGCTCAGTGCGCCAAGCAGCACCATTACGAGAATTGCTGCGACATCGATCCGTATAATCTCGGTAACAAAAAGTAAGACCGTAAAAGACAATAGACTCAATACGGCTATCATTTCGTACGTCAGTGCTGGTAATTCCATATTGTACTCCCAACCTAACGTTACCTGACTACCGGCAAATACGAAGAACCAACTCTTCACGTCAGATAAGGCCAAAATCCATCAGGCCGATTCACGCGGCTCGTTTTCTAGGACGAGGTATCTGCTGAAACCTGTAAGCAGCCTCATCTGACTGGTCCAATTTGGCCGCTAGTGCATGTTTTTTTCTCCTCTTAGGCTCCAGACTCATTGATTTACAGCCAGAACAGAACGGTAGCCGCGAGCGCGATGGCTGATAGGAAGACCTTGGGGCATCTGTCGTATCGGGTCGCGACACGCCGCCAGTCCTTGAGCCGCCCGAACATGATCTCAATCCGGTTACGGCGCTTGTATCGGCGCTTATCGTAGCGGATGGGCTTGTCGCGTGATTTTCGACCTGGGATGCAGGGCCTAATTCCCCTTTCACTAAGGGCTTCGCGAAACCAGTCTGCGTCATAGCCTCGATCTCCCAGCAGCCAGTCCGTTCATGATCCGAGCGAACACACCCATATCGCTCCATCGGTTCCAGCGATTGTACAGCGTCTTTGGCGGCCCATATTCACGAGGCGCATCACACCACCGCAACCTATTGCGATTGATAAAAATAATCCCACTTAGAACACGCCGGTCGTCAACTCTCGGCTTGCCATGGCTCTTCGGAAAGTAGGGCTGAAGGCGCTCCATCTGTTCGTCAGTCAGCCAGAATAGATTGCTCATGATACACCTCTGAAACTCAGGGGCTTGAATCATGCAAACGAGACAACAGCAACAAATTTAATGGGTCTAGAACCTAAATCCGCTCTCTTTCTCGAACTTATTGCCTTCTATGAGCGCACCCCGACGGGCGAAACGGCAAGAGTGGCTGAACTCGAAGGCGAGCTTCGTGAAGCCAAGGTGCAAGAAGAAGCAATGGCAGCGGAACTGGAACAAATGCTCCGTCGGCAAAATGCGCTGCTTGATCTGATCGCCGAGCAAAGTGTGTGAAGAATACCGGGCTATTGTCGTGTCTTGAACAAAAGTCGACAAAGCGCATCAAATCTTACGCTACAGTGTCCAAAATCTAAGTCCGCTCTCAGCCCAAAAAACGGCTTCTTTCACCGCTGAAAGAAACACGTCGGTCTTTTCAGTGCCTGCTAGAACTTACCGTTGTCGTTCTTCCATTCATGGCGCGGTGGAATGGGCGTGCACGTGGTCCAGTGCTCGACGATCTTGCCATCGGCAAGTCGAAACAGGCTGAATAAGCCAGCATGTTGTCCATCCCGTTGGCCTTCAATCATGCAAAGGGCGAAGTTTCCCTCGGCAAGGATACGATGGAGTTTCTGATGGTCGATTCTAAGCTCACCATTTTGCTCTTCTTCTAGTGCAACGCGAAGGGAAGCAATGCCGTCAGCGATCCCAGGATCGTGTTGGATTAGGTTGGTTGCGAGATATGCAGCCATCGACTCAAAATTCCGTGCGATCAGAACGCGTTCGACAAAGTCCCGGACCAATTCCCGATTGCTTTCGGTCTTGTCGAGATCTGTAATTGCGGTATCCCCATCCAGCATTGTTCGGCCTGATGGATTCGGAGATTGGATCTCTTGAATATTGTCCCAATGTTCAACCGCCTTCTCATCTTCAAAGCGAAATACCTCTAACGCAACTTCCACGCCGTTGAAGTCATATTCATTGTGAGCAAAGGCGAAATCACCATCCTGGAAGACCCGAAAAAAGGTGACGCGTGGGTTTGTCTTGGCGAGTCGCGCAAATAGTTCCGCCAGTCCGGGGCTTCCTTCGCCAGTACGTGGATTATGCTGAATATACTTGCTTTCGTTGACGACAGCGGCCGCCTCTGGATCGCCGGTTTCGATACCTTTGAGGAGCTTCATGAGTAACTGTTTTTGGGATGTCATAATGCGCGTTTCATTTGGTTCATTCGTCACCGGAAGTAGACCATGCTAACCAACGCCGGAACAAGACAGGTTCTTCTGCCAAGTCCGTACCCCCAACGCACAGCCGCATGGTTGACTTTGTTGGCCTCAATTATACCAGTTGATTAATTAACTGATTGGTTTAATAATGAAGTCATGATTGGCGATGAACAACTCGATGCTGCCTTCTCCGCATTGGCTCACCCGACGAGGCGCGCGATCCTCGCACGTTTGGCACAAGGCTCAGCCACGGTGAATGAACTGGCAGAACCGTTTGATGCGACGTTGCCTGCGATTTCCAAACATATCCGGGTGCTCGAAGCCGCCGGCCTCGTCACACGTGGGAAGGAAGCCCAGTTCCGACCCTGTGCCTTGGAGACAAAACCTTTGGAGGCCGTTGCAAGCTGGACTGAACAATACCGCTTCATCTGGGAGGCTCGCTTCGACGCAATGGACAGAATTCTGAATGGAATGAAGGGAACGCCCGATGAATGAGGAATACAAATGGGTGAAGATCGAGCGCGAGTTTGATGCCCCGATTGAGACTATATGGGACATGTGGACTGACCCGGCTCTGTTTCGTGCGTGGTACGGACCCCGCGGTATGTCCGTTCCGGTAGCAGAAATGGATGTGGTTGTTGGCGGCACGCGTAAGGTTTGTATGGAAATGACGTCAGCCGAACGACCCATGAAAATGTGGTTCACTGGCGTATATAAGGAAGTCACTTGCCCGCGCCGCCTCGTTTATACCGAGAGTATGTGTGACGAGGATGGCAACCTAATCGCACCTCAGGCGATGGGAATGCCGGATGATTTTCCTGACATCACCGAGATCATTGTTGAACTCTCGGAGGCGAACGGAAAAACGCTGATGACAATGGTCCATATCGGTGTCGAAGAGGGCACAGCTGGTGCCGGTGGTTGGAACCAGGCCTTTGACAAGCTTGGCGAGTATCTGGCTTCAATGAGCTCAGACTGACGGGCACCCCATGCGACAGCTTGCCGTTCTGACATTCGTGACGCTCGACGGAGTAATGCAATCCCCAAGCATGCCGGAAGAAGACCCATCCGGTGGATTTCGACATGGTGGCTGGGCCGCACCGTATTGGGGCGGCGTCATGGACCAGGTCGAGCACTACGCCATGTCTGATCCTTATGATATGGTTTTTGGCCGCAAGACCTATGACCTCTTTGCAGGCCATTGGCCAAACGTGCCGAAGTCCGCACTTTCCGACCGTATCAATAATGCTCGAAAATACGTTGTGACCTCACAACCTAGCATTTTGCACTGGCAGAATGCGCACCCGGTCAACGGTAGCGTCGCAGACGAAATATCGGCTTTAAAGGCACAGGTTGGGCCTCTGTTGCAGGTGCATGGCAGTTCCCGCCTGATACAAGCCCTTCTTGCCCATAGGTTTATTGATGAGTTCCGCTTGTGGGTCTTTCCAGAGGTTGTAGGCGGCGGCAAGCGTCTTTTTGAGAACGGCAACCCACCAAGCCAACTGAAGCTGATCAGATTTGAGCACTGCGGAAATGGTGTAACGATGCAATTTTATCGTCCAAGAAGTGGTGCCTCACAGCCGGCACCGCAGCCGTGATTTTGGATACTCTGCCACAGCACTGTGCATTTAGCGCAATTGGCTGTTCTTTTCGTAACCGGGAATTCACGAACCTGCTGCATCGCGCTCAAGCTGCGCGGGAAGTCTGAGTTAGGCGTGAGTGGATTGCTCCATTGCTTTCAATCTCAAGCGGCCACTTGACAAGTATTCACAATTATTTAGTCTTATCTAAACTATTTAGGTATCTTCAAATCATGTCCTATGCTGATGTTGCTTTCTCGGCACTAGCTCACCCCGTCAGACGACAGATGTTGGATCGGCTTTTGAGCGGTCCAAACACAGTGAACCAGTTGGGATCGGATCATAAGCTCTCACCGGGTGCGATTTCTCAACATCTAAAAGTGCTTGAGCAGGCACACATGATCCGCAGGACGTTAAAAGGTCGACAACATCACATCGAATTGGACGAGAGGGGATTTCAACCTGCGTTATCATGGGCAGAAAAATACGCTGCCTTTTGGGGTGACAACCTTGAATCGTTGGGTGCGTTCCTGGCTCGCGAGAAGACTGATGAGCAGTGAAGCTGTATCTGACGTCAATGAAGTGAGCGTTTCAGCCTGGTTTGCTGTAGACGTCCATCAGGCATTTTGCGCGTGGACCGAACCCTCGAAAATCGAGCAATGGTTCGGCCCCAAAGGTTTTCGTGCCGAAGTGCTCGAAATGGATGTCAGGGTCGGTGGAAATTGGCGATTCAGGATGATCTCGCAATCTGGCGAAACCTCACATCACCAAGGTCGCTACAGATCAGTCGAACCTGACAAGTTTCTGTCCTTCACTTGGGAAAGCGAAGAGGAAAAAGACCTGACAGAAGGGCGCGAAACGCTTGTAAGTGTCCGGTTTACCCCAGAGCACGGTGGCGCTCGGGTGACGTTGGTGCACAAAAAATTACCCACACGCCAAGCCAAGCAAGCCCTCGAATTCGGATGGTCCAGCGGGTTTGAAAAACTAAAGCGGCAATTTAGGGGGCAAGATGACTGACAATATCAACGGAGGCTGTGCCTGCGGTGCGGTAAGATATGAATGTCGCGCAAAGATCGAGTTTTCGTTCAATTGCCATTGCCGGAAGTGTCAGCGGGCCACAGGCGGCGGTCATTCTTCTGCTTTCGCAATCCCTAAGGCTGAGTTCAAAGTCTCAGGTGTCATCAAGGAATTCGCTTCTCCGAGCGACAATGGAGCGATCACCTACGCGGGGTTTTGCCCGGAGTGTGGTTCGCCATTAACGAGTCGAACCGAGAGATTTCTTGAACGCATCTACGTTCATGCGGCTACTTTAGACGACCCTTCAAAATTCAGCCCGGCATTCGTTGTATTTGGTGAAATGGCGCAGCCTTGGGACGAACCCCACGAACACCTGACGGGTGCGTATCGCTAGGCTGCACAACTCGCACATTAATTCGCTTGCCTTCAACCAAACATTGACGATTAGTGAACTGGGCAGGCTTGGCACTAGGGCTTGCTCCCGCCGCTCTCTTCAACGCGCAGCATCGACGGGTCGCAGCCTAAAGCGGAAATCAAACTGGCGTTTTTTTGCCAGCAGTTTTAAGAAAAAGTCAGCATCTGAATTCGGCCTCAAAGTTTTGGCAAGTATCGATCCAACAGGGCATCGACCAACCCTTCCTGAAGTTGGTAGCCAGTTGCTTTGTCCACGCGCAGAATGTCTTCAAGAATAATAAGTTGCTCCATGCCTGTCGTCATGGATAGTCGCTTCGCCAGGTTATCAATTTCCTTCGGCTCCATCAATGGGCAAACTGGTGCAAGTGCTTCAGAAAAAGCCGCCACTCTTCTGGCGCCACGCATTTTGACCGTTCCATCCTCAAGTGATGCCTTGAGTGATTCAGCCAGAAACTGCCGGAAGTGCGCCTCATGAACCCGAGAAAAATCCAGATAATAGCGTGCGACGACATGTACACGGTTCCTGACGTCATCCAGTCCCTCGAGAAGCTCTAACGTTGGGGTGACATCAAGATCAAGCGTCGCGTCCAAAGCCAAAACACTTGGGTCTGAAAAGTAACGATAGACCGTCGCACGGCTGGTTTTGGCGCGTTCGGCAACTTTTGCCAGTGTGACTTCCTTGCCTTCCGACATCAGGTCACGAGCAGCCGAAAGAAGTGCTTCTCGCGTTCGATTGATTTGATTTGTACGAGGCGCCAAGTTCAAACCTTTTGTGATACACTTGTCTCATAAGTAGATATATGTATCATAAGCGCAATGTGTTTCAAGTAAAGGGAGTCGCAGTAATGACTGAACCTCGCCCGCGAATTTATCATCTTCTTGGGAACCTGCTGACCTTTCACGCCTTTCCCAGTGAGACAGGAGATCGTTGCACAATCGTCGAGATAAAGACGGCACCGGGTGCCGGTGCTCCGCCCAATCATCATGCTGGCGAAGATGAGAGCTTCTATGTACTCGACGGTGAATTCGAGTTCTTTTTGAATGGCGAGACAGTCAACGCAAAAGCTGGTGACTTCGTCAAAATTCCGGACGGCGCAGTGCACGCCTTTACATGTACTGGGGAACGGCCTGGCCGGTTACTTTGCATAAACGCCCCTGGCGCTATGCATGACACATTCTTTACTGAAGCCGGTGAAGCAATGCCTGACGGCACGACCGATATTCCGGTGCCAGATGGACCGCCAGACATTCCGGCGATTATGGCCGTGGCAGGTCGAGTGGGAATGACGATCTTGGCGCCAGCGGAAGCTCCCAGCTAACGAACGCGCTTACATAACTCCGGCCTACAAATAGGCTGTTTTGCATTCAAGATTCTGCCGTACACCCTACTGGCAATGCTGGCTGTCAGCCCGAACCGGACATTCAAACTCATTCTTCGCGTGGTGTATAAGCGGGCGTGCAGATTCGCGACTTGGGAGGAGAGCAGTCATTCACCAGGTTCTTCACAAACCAAACGAAGGCCCGCATAAACTAGCCGGGCCTTTGCTGTTGCCTGATCATATGGAGAGCGAGATACTGTTCGTGCTTCCAATCCAAATTCCAAATAATGTCCAGAAACACCAAGTGGTGGAAATTCATGCCTAAGGACACAGAGTTCACCTTTGCAACCGCTGCCGCTAGCCATAGCAATGAACAGCGATTTGAACCGAATGAACATGTGCACGAGTACTATCAGGCGTCGCTGCTGAGTGCTGTAATGCAAGGTGTTTACGACGGAACCGTCACTATTGGTGATTTGCTGAAACACGGGAACTTTGGCCTCGGTACGTTCGACGCGCTCGACGGCGAGATGATTGTAATTGACGGCGTAGCGTATCGACTGGATGGTGAAGGAAAAGCAACAGTTGCAAGTGACACAGCCATGACCCCTTATGCTGCTGTCATCAATTTCGAACCCACAGTGTCGCTTTCGCTGGATGAGACAACAGACAAACACTCCTTTGAAGGTCGACTGGATGGGCTAGCAGAAGCGAAGAACCTATTTTATGCTGTTCGATTTACTGGGCGCATCAAACACATCAAGTATAGAAACGTCCTGCGTCAGGACAAACCCTATAGACCTCTGCTGGAAGTCGTGAAAACGCAGGCAGAATTTGAGCTGAATGACGTGGACGGTACAATTCTGGGGTTTCGGTGCCCGGACTATGCGGTGGGTATCGGTGTGCCGGGCTACCACCTTCACTTTATTTCGAGCGACTTGAGTAAAGGTGGGCATGTACTCGATTACACCCTTTCCAGTGGCCGATTGGAAATTGACCATACGTCTTCTCTGCACCTCGAACTTCCGGAAAGCAGATCCTTTTCTGACGCTAATCTGACCGCAGGCGCTTCGGCAGACGGTATCCTGAAAGCAGAAAGCAACGATAGCTAGACACCTTTAAGTGCCCCGAATGAGCGCGCAATATTCCGGAGCAAAGAAAGCCGTAAGAGCTCTGACTTCGGGGAGACGGTAGAGGCAACTAGAAGTTGAGCTTCATTACTGAGCATTTATAATTCCGAAATACCTAACCAGGCTTTCATACGACTCCGATTTGTGGACTCTTTAGGCTTCTTCGAGCGCCTCAGCGATTTTGTTCGCGAGCATTTCTGGCTGATCAACGCTCGGCCAATGTGTGGCGTTTTCCAAGACGATCCGGCTTATCTTGTTTTCTTCTAACCAACGGACAGTGCCTTCGGGGCAATTGTCGGGGTTATAAAGGTAGGTGATATTTGCTGCACGTTTTAAAACTTCACCAGGTACGTGGTGTGTTGAAAACTTCCGGGCGTCGATGCCGAGCTGCCAAAGCGCTACAGGATCGGCCTTTGAGACTTCGTCGCGATATCTTCTTATGATAGGTGCGGATTTCGCCATTTCATCCAGCCGCATTAGAAACGCTCCGCGAAATTCTGCCGGGTCACTGTAGTCAGCGGCTGTCCCGGAAAAATAGGCATCTGCGGCGGTAATATTTCCTTCCAACGAAACGATGGTGGTCAAAGGGCAGTCAGCCCGGCCGGCGGCCAAGGAAGCTATGATTGAAGCGACCGAATGGGCGACAATAATCTCTGCCTCATACTTTGTTGCTTCATTTTTCACATATTTCGCCAGAGCTTCGAGAGTTGTTCTCCCAGCCAGGGGCTGAGCACCAAATCCTGGAAGATTGATGGGCAACAAACGATGGCTGATGGCAAGATGTGTCTCAGCCAATCCTTCAAACATGCTCCCATTGTCGCCGAATCCCGCAACGAACAAAATAATCGGCCGATTGTCGCGGAACCCTCTGAATTGGTTTGAGTTTTTGGCACACATGTCAGTCTCCTGAACTTGGTCGGACGCGCAACAAAATTACTCCGCTGTACAAGCTACTTTGTTTGAAGAAGGCTGTTTGCAGTTTATCGGAAGATTTGTGCAACTCCTGTGGGAAGGACGTCAGCCGCAGTATTTTCGGACCTCAGTTTCTCAAAGTCCCGTGGCGACAAGCATGCATCTGTTTCGGGCTTCGTAGTAATACCCGCGGGCATACCACATGACCGCTTCGGGCTCACTTCCATCTGAAACCATCCAGGCGCCACGCAAGTATTTCACGGCGTATGTCAGGTTGGTTTGCGCGTCCAAGAGGTCAGAAGCCTCTCCGCGAAACCCCATTTGGCGCGCTGTCGCCGGCAAAATCTGCATCAACCCGTAATAGGGACCGTTGCGGGCATAGGGACGATAGTCGCTTTCTCGCTGGATCACTCGGTGTACAAGGCTACGCGGCACTTCGTTTGCGTCTGCGGTTTCGTTGATCATCAGGCGCAGCTCGGGCGTCTCGCCGGGATAAAGTCGGGTTATTGGCTCTGCGGGTTCATTGCCGCAAGCGGCAAGAAATAGCGCAGCGAGAACGGCTGTATATCGCATCAAAATTCTCATCCCATTAACTATGAGAATTATCAGTGCTCAACCGCGGTTGATATTCAATATCCTTGGATATTGCTGAGCGGCTTTTGGCCCGAAGTGATTTGGCACCTAGTACCGACGGTGAACTCTTTTTTCAGTAACAACGTGCCTTTTTTTCTGGCGCTCGCGCAAAAAGACAAACAATCCTGACCCCAAAATCAGTGCGATGCCAATCGCAACGGGCAGGTTTGGGAGTTCTCCCCATATGACCCATCCCCAGAAAATAGCCATAGGAAGACCAACATATTCAAACGGCGCAACCGTAGCCGCATCCGCCATGCGGTAAGCTTGGCCGAGGCAATACCCGATGATTGCAGAATTGAATCCGAGCCCAATAAACAACAAACGGTCAGCCCCTTCGGGCCAAACCCAAGCACGCAGCAAGAAGATCAAGCTTTCATTTTCAAACGCGCTCGCAAAGCGCCCATCCCCCGCCACTGACCAGAACAACAGACTGACAACGATAAAGCACGCCTGAATGTACACAGCCATTGCTGAGGCTTTGGACTTTGCGCCAAGGAAACGCGTCATCACGTTGTTGAGTGCATAGGTAAACGCAGCAAGAACCGGAAGGGCATACATCAGCAGACCGACCTCACGCTCGCCACCGGCCTCCCATGGGCGGGTCATTATCACTACGCCAAAAAATCCCACAAGTACGGCACCAATCCGCATCGGCCCAACTTTTTCGCCAAGCAGTGGGATACTCAGCAAAGTGATCATCAAGGGCGCCACAAAGAAAACAGCAGTGGCTTCTGCCAGAGGCATAACCGCCAGGGCCGTAAAGAACGTCAGATTGGCAATGACAATCAGTAAGCCACGTAAAAGGTGAAGCCCCGGTTGGTCGGTTTTGAGGATGCGCCAACCACCCTCCATCTGCACCAGAGCAAAACTGAATCCGATCCCGATTAACGATCTTGAAAACACCATTTGGTGCAAGGGGTAACCGCCAGAAAGGAATTTGATCAGCATATCATTGATAGAAATCGCCAATATTCCGATTAGTACGAACGCAATACCAACTGTCGGGTTTTGTAGTTTGTGTTCCGCTGTCATGGAGTGCCCCTTCATCGGGCCACTACCATGGGCCAAGGAATAGATCACGTCGCTTTGCGACACGGTAAGTCAGTCAATTGTCCGCGGCGCGAATCCGGAACCGCTTCCATTCTCGCTCTAGAAACCTTTGTGCCGAAGGCAGTGGTTGGCAACTTCCCTTACCCCTCTGTTGTCTAGTCGCTTAGAGACAGGATCATCGTCGATATTGAGGTAAGCTCATAAGTGCAGCAATGGAGCCTCCGAATGCCGACAGGAAAACGACCGAATGTGATATTGATCTTGGCCGATGATCTGGGTTTTGCAGATTTGGGTGCCACTGGATCGGAAATACGCACTCCAAATATCGATGGCCTTGCGAGGGATGGTGTGCTGCTTACGGCAATGTATAACTGCGCCCGCTGTTGTCCTACGCGGGCGTCTATTTTGACAGGGTTGTACCCGCACAACGCCGGCGTGGGCCACATGGGGGCCGATCTGGGAACGCCCGCATACCAGGGGTTTTTGCGCAATGACAGCGCCACCATAGCGGAGCACCTACGTGCAGGTGGCTATCGGACCTTGATGTCCGGCAAATGGCATGTCGCCGGAGATTTCATGGCGCGCGAAGTAGACAGTTGGCGAGTTGGAGATGTTGAGCATCCAACGCCAAGACAGCGCGGTTTTGATCGCTTCTATGGGATCGTTGATGGCGTCACCCACTTCTTCTCGCCGCATTACATGCTCGAAGATGACAGCCGTGTCATGACATTCCCCGATGACTTCTATTTCACGGATGCGATCACCGACAAGGCGATTGAAATGATCGAAGAAACGCCCGACGATCAGCCATTTTTTCTTTATCTCGCACATACTGCACCGCATTGGCCGTTGCATGCCAATCCCGAGGACATCGCTCGCTATGATGGGGTGTATTCAGGCGGCTGGGACGCAATCCGTACCGCACGACACGAAACCATGAACAGCATGAACCTGTTTCAGAAGAACTGGGAAATATCTCCGCGTGATGTTGCTGTTCACCCTTGGGAGGTTGAACAGAATACCGATTGGGAAGCACGAAAGATGGCCACCTATGCTGCGATGGTTGACCGGATGGATCAATCTATCGGCAGGCTCATCGCTTCGTTAAAGCGTTTGGGGCAGTTTGAAGACACCTTGATTTTGTTCCTGTCCGACAACGGCGGTTGCGCTGAATTCATGGCGGAAGACGGATGGGCAAAGTTCTTCCCAGATATGACAAATGACGGCCTACCCATTGAAATGGGAAACCGCCCCGACGTGATGCCGGGCGGTGCCCAGACATACCAGAGCTACGACAAGCCGTGGGCAAATGTCTCGAATGCGCCATTTCGGTTGTTCAAACACTACGTTCATGAAGGCGGGATTTCGACGCCGCTTATAGCGCATTGGCCCAAGGGGTTTGCCTCCGGGGCAAACGCGCACGCCGCCTGTCACGTCGTAGATGTTTTACCTACTATTTTAGAAGCAACTGGATGCCAGTACCAAAGTGAGGTTGGTGGTCACGAAATTCAGCCCCTGCAAGGGCAGTCATTGATGGATTTGTTCCGCGGCAAGGATTGGGCGCGAGAAGAGCCTATCTTTTTCGAACATGAGGGGAATTCGGCGGTACGGCTGGGTCAGTTTAAACTTGTCAGGCAGTATGGGCAAGATTGGGAACTCTATGAAATCGAAGCGGACCGCACAGAGTTGAATGATTTGAGAGGGAGTAACGTCGAATTAGAGGCAGACTTAGTTGGCCAATACAACGACTGGGCCAAACGGACAGGTGTTATGGATTGGGGTACTGCACTTCCGCGGTTGCTAGAGGCGTGGAAAATTGAAACAGCAGAAGGATAGTTGACTTCACGCAGGGTTCAGAACCGTCCACCTCTGAACTCCAAATAAATGACTGCCCTCATCCCTAATCGGACATTCCAAACTGAACTTTGCAAATCCCGACAAGCGGACATAGCACTAGTTCGCTGCGTTTGCTCGGTTGTCGGCAATTTCGCCAGTGGTTGGACTAGAATCGAGCTTTCAGCGAGGCCTTCGAATTTTGCCGGTCATTCGCAAGCCATCACGAATATTTCGTCCCATCATCGTGAGATTGGTTGCCCCAGCAATCAATTCAATCACCTGTACCGTGTAAAATGTGCTGTCGAATTCGCCAGCAGCGGCTTTGCCAGCCAGAAACCAAGCGGCAGGTACGAGGATCAACAAGCCGTTCAGCGCGATGACGGGCATTCGGTTTTTCTTGGCTTTCGTAAGCGTGTCCTTGCGTTTCCGACCCATTGCCATGCCCGCTCCGCCAGCAATCGCCATTGCCGGGATGAGGATGAACATGCCTTTTAGGATCAATGCCTTGACGGTCGCGACTGTTTCATGGCTCGCAAAGAGTTCGCTGGTGGCCGTTGACGTCCAGAAGAGAAGGATCATCACAAAGCCGATGCCGCCCGCGATGGCGTGAATCTTTGTTTTCATAGCGGTTCACTCAAATTGGCTTTTGGAAAGGATTACGTCAGGCCGTACAGCAATTCGGCACCGCAACCTTCTCGAACAGATGGGGGGCGGTCACAGCGCTTGAGGGATAGTGGCTGAGCTGCTGCTGAAACTCGGGGTTGGAAAACGCGACGCGAAAGTCCGCAACAGAGTCCCAAACCGCGTAGTTCAGGTACATGCTACCGTCACCAACGGCTTTGTGCAGTTGGGTGCTGATGTAACCCGGTTGCTTCTTCATCCATTGGGCATCGCACTTCCAAGCTTCTACCAAGGCGACTTGGTCAACGGGATCGACTGTGAAGAGATTGACGAGAACGACGGGGCCAGCGTCGATGTCCAATTGCCGTTCAATGGGAAACTCCGGGTCGAGGGGTTTGAAACTTACCATTTCGGTGCTCCTTGAAAGTGGATTCATTTTGGTGTCATGTTGTCATATTTAGGAAGCATCAAACACAATGACAACACGTTGTCAAATGAAATGAGGAATCGACATGCCGGATGCGCGAAGGACTGAAGAAGGAGAAGCCGTGACAGCCTTGATACTGGATGTGTTTCGGTTGAACGGTCGATTGCAGCTTGCCGGTGATCGCCTCGTATCAGAACTCGGTCTAACAAGTGCCCGATGGCAGATTCTTGGTGCCATCGCCTATTCTGATCGACCGGAATCCGTTGCCTGGCATGCACGGACGATGGGCGTTCACCGGCAGGGCGTACAACGGATCATCAATGAATTGAGCAAAGAAGGCATTGTGGAGTTTCAGCCGAACCCACACCACAAGCGGGCGCACTTGGTTGTCATGACCCAAAAGGGGCAGGAGTTGTACAAAGCTGCGATTGCGAAGCAAATCCCATGGGTGAATGAACTCTCGAAAGGTCTGTCGCCAGATGATATTGCATCAGCGCAAAATGTTGTTGACCATCTCAAAACACGCCTTGAAGAAACCTCAACGCGACAAGATCAGAGCTCGACCCAAAGCTGACACTCGTACAGAGTGCAGCATCGAACGTACTGGGTTCTGAAGCAGACATTCGAAGTTCACAACAAGGAGCCAACGTCTGCCTTGCGAACAAAGTTACCGAAAAGCAGACCGAACTGAATGTCTGCTTTCCTGAAGGTTTTTCGATGCGGGCCGGGGTGCGAAGATGCCGCCAGGAGCTGCGTGCGGCCCGCGTTGACAAACCTCGGAAGGAGGAA
>NZ_JBQFOU010000021.1:0-70060 GCF_056533845.1 Ruegeria sp. F5
CCGATGCATCAATCGTGCTATCGGGGCCAATATCCAGCGAAGCCCAAAAACCGGGATCGTTTATATCTGCATTGGTTAGAGTGATAAAAACTGGCACGTCGCGATCAGCTTTTCAAATAGGTCAGCACAGAACAGTCATTTTTTGAGATACATTCTACCCAATTAGCTGTTCAAACCCAACCGTGTGCATAAACGGCGCAAGAGTGTCGGAAACAGCGAGGTCGATCCCTTTGTTCGCAATTCAAACAGTGGAGAACTAGGAGAATCATGCTTTCTAGAGCTCAAATTTTGGATTCACCAGAATTGATGTGTCGACCAATCCCTATGCGAATTCGCTAAGGTGTTGCCACAAAAACTTGAGTGCAGGATTCGGCGTAGCTGACTTCAATCGCGCGGCATGAAATGAGGAAACAGCTTGAAAACTGTCCGGTGCGATCTGAACCAGTTGACCTCGACTAACCCATATTGCCGCAAAGTGATCAGGGATCAATCCGACATGCGTTCCCGCCAGCGCCAAATATACAGTTGACTCAACATTTCCCTGCGCGATCTCAACGTTCTCATCGCGCAGGATCAGTTCCAGCTGGATTTCAACTGGATTTTGGACAAAACTATGAGCTGATATTCTAGATGCTCCCAGTGCTTCGCGAAGCTTCGGACCATCGTCCAAGTTCGCGCAGGGATGGCTGGGCGAGCAATATAGCCCGCTCAATTCATCGAAAAGCTTGACCGTTTCGAGGTCTTCTGGGAAACCTTCGTCCTCTACCTTTCCGACAATCGCTACATCCAGTCTTTTGGAGCGCAACTCGGTGAGACAGTCCAGATAGTCATAAACTCCCACGCGAACGCGCATTTCGTTGAACTTTTCTTTTGACGCCTGGATGCAGGCGGGGATTGGATTGTTAGGATCGGTCAGCAGGCAATCGATCACCCCAATGCGTGCTGTCAGAGCAGCCCTTTTCCCAATCGAGTTGAGCTTATCGGAATACTCTTCGATGTAGTCCAGAAGGGCGTTTGTTTCCCGCAACACCTCGCTTCCCTGAGGCGTCAGCGAAAAGCCACCTCTACCACGATCACACAGCCGTACGCCCAGTCTTTGTTCTAGGTTGGCGATATGCGAGCTGATCGTTGGCTGGTTGATGCCAAGCACATCCTGCGCTTTCACAAAACCGCCGGACTCGGCGACGGCCTTGAAAACGCGCAAAAGCCGGAGATCGATATCTGATAAGCGCATTGAGACTGTTTCCTTCGCTTACAGCAATAGAACGCATTTCCCAAACAATGAAAACATTGGCAGGACCAGATGTAACACTTCACTAGCGGTCGATAGGGTGCTTGCAGAATTCGATCAAGATGCGTTCGGTTAAGTAGGGGGAGCTTTTCACCCGGGCCGAAAACCAAGGGAGCAAACAATGAAAGCCACTGCCGTAAGTATCGCAGCCGCCGCCGGATTGGCGGTCTTTTCCAGCTCATCTGTCCTAGCCGACGAAATTACGGTCAGCGCATGGGGAGGATTCTTTGAAGAAACTCTCCGCGATGTTATTTACCCCGGATTCACTGCCGAAACAGGCATCGAAGTGCGCTCAATTGCGCAGCCGGCTGATCAGGCCTGGATGACACAGCTCACAAATGCGGCCCGCGCGCGCAAGGCTCCGGCGGACTTGTCGCTTGTGGCCGACGAGGTGCTGATCCGCGGTCGCAATATTGGCCTTTGGGCCAGCCTTGACGCCGGCGAAATGCCTGAAACAGAAGGGCTGTTTGATGGTAGGGTTATTTCGGATGATGACGGAACTTACGGTGTGGGCGCGCTCAGCTGGTTCGTGACTTTCGTGACTAACACCAATTATTCCGAGGATGCGCCGGGAAGCTGGGCTGACTTGTGGACAACCGACTGGGACGGAAAGCTTGCCCTTCTCTCCAATTCGAACAGCGGATTGCTGGAAATCACCGCCGTCACCCATTTCGGGGGGTATGACGTTCTGGAAACGCGTGAAGGCATCGAAAGGGTAATAGAAAAAATTGCTGAACTGAAACCCCAGGTGAACCTGTGGTACCGGGACGAAGGCCAATTTCAACAAGGGCTGGAGGCCGGTGAATACAATGCAGGTCTCTACTACCACGATGTCACGATGCTTTCGGCCATGGATGGAAATGCCGTCCAATCCAATTTCCCGGCAGAAGGTGGTGTTCTGAGCGACGCGTATTGGGTCGTTCCGCGCGACAGTCAGAATGTCGAAGCAGCTCAACAGTTCGTCAACTACATGAGCAGGGCCGATATTCAGGCCGAACTGGCACGAAACCTTGGAGTATTCCCGGTAGTACCTCGTGAGGCAACCGATCTGAGCGACGAAGAGTTCGCAAGCGTCGGTAGCGAAATTGACCCGATCCGCGTGCAGACAGAAATGCACCTGCGCGAAGCAGATTGGCTGTCTGACAAATACCTGGAAATGATCTCACAATAGGCAGCACAACGGTCGAGCCTCGTTTGGATTCGACCCCCCAACAAAGGGTACCGGCATGGCCAAGCTTTCACTTTCCAATGTTCAGAAGAGTTTTGGTAGTTTCCAGGCTTTGAAAGACGTGAGTCTGGAAATCGGTTCGGGGGAGTTCATCTGCCTGCTTGGTGGTTCGGGATGCGGAAAAACAACCCTTCTTCGAATAATCGCCGGGTTAGACGATGCAACGTCCGGATCCCTGCAACTGGGCGACCAAGACCTGGCAGGTGTTCCCTGCCACAAGCGTAATGTCGGAATGGTGTTTCAAAGCCTGGCGCTTTTTCCGCATCTCAACGTCGCCCAGAACGTGGCCTATGGGCTGGATATTCGCGGTGTCGAAAAAGGGGACCGACTGAAAAAGGCCGATGACCTGCTGGAAACCGTCGGACTTGGCGACCTTGGACGCAGACCAGTTTCCGCCCTGTCCGGGGGTCAGCGTCAGCGTGTCGCCATTGCACGGGCATTGGCCATTCAGCCAGTTTTGTTTCTCATGGACGAACCCTTCAGTGCGTTGGATGCCGGATTGCGCGAGCATCTGCAGATTGAGGTGAAGAAGCTTCAGCGAAAGCTGGGTGTTACGACCATTTTTGTCACGCACGACCAGAACGAGGCCATGTCGATTGCGGACCGGATTGTCATCCTGAACGAAGGCCGGATCGAACAGGCAGGTACACCTACCGAGGTCTATGCGCGGCCTGCGACATCGTTTGTTGCTGACTTCATGGGCACGAACAATGTGTTCAATGCCGATTTCGACAGCGACGGTGTGCGGCTTGACGGAAAATCGTTGGGTGTGACGAATGAACGTAACAAAGGTGTAGGGGGTCGTCACAAGGTCGCCGTGAGGCCGGAGTATTTGCAACTGTCCAAACCCTCCGGATCAGACACCGGGTTGGTTGGAACAGTTGAATTCGTGCGCTTGCTGGGCGCATCCATCGAAACCGAACTCAATGTGGATGGGCGCACGTTTGTGCACACACGCATCTCGGACAGCCCGCCTGAATTTGCAGTCGGTGACAAGGCGGCGATCCATTTCGATCTGGATCATGCCTGGGTGATTCCGTCATGAGAAACGCCGCAATCCCGCACGCTATAGGGCTTTACCCGCTCGGCATGATGGTTCTGTTTTTCTTGGGACCGCTTGCCTTCATGATCATCGTCAGTTTTTACGAGCGCGACCCACTGGCCTTCTACAACGTCGCGTTTGTCTGGGAAAACTACGGTAAGTTCTTTTCGTCCTTCTACTACACGATCTCGCTTCGGTCGCTCTGGTCGGCGTCACTTGGCGCGGTTCTTGTGGTGCTTCTGGCTTTCCCGGCGATGTACATCATTGTCGACATGCAACGTCGCTGGCAACTTTTCTGGGTGATACTGCTCTTGGCATTGATGTGCCTCAGCGAAGTGATCATCGGTTTCTCATGGGTAATCTTGTTCTCGGAAAGCTCGGGCATCCCGAAGTTTCTCGGTTGGGTTGGTCTTTGGGAAAACCCACGCTCACTAGCGCCCAGTTTTGGTGCAATGATGATCGGTTATGTCACGCTTGGGTTTTCTCTTGTGGCTTTGATGCTTTTTCCACAGATGGCGCAGCGTGACCGCAGTATTGAAGAAGCCGCACTGACACTTGGTACGCCTCCGCTGCGGGTGTTCACCAAGGTGATCCTGCCAACCTTCAAACCCGCAATCGTATCGTCCTTTGTCACCATGTTTGTCTACTTCCTTGGTGTCTATGTCATGCCCACGATGCTCGGACGTCCGCAAGACTGGAACATGACCGTGATCATAACGGACAAGGCGGTCGGTGACGCAAACATGCCGCTCGGTGCGGCTCTGTCCGTGATCATGCTGCTCTTTACGCTGATGGTAATCGGCGGGCTTTGGTTGGCTGCCCGGAAAGGACGTGATTCATGAAACTGCTAAAACGGCTTTTCATTCTAACAATCGCAATCGGGCTGATCCTGCCCTTTGTCATCGTCACCGGCGTATCAATCAACGCAGACAGCAATATTTCCTTCCCGCCATCCGCCCTGTCGGCCAAGTGGTACACGGTCCTGTTCACTGAAAGCGATTGGCTTATTCCCATAGCCAATTCCATCCTGATCGCCGTTGTCGCTGCTTTCATTGCCGTCAGTATTGCACTTGCGGCCAACTACGTGCTGTGGCGGCTGCAGTCCGGCTATGCGCGGGCCATATTCTCGCTCGGCATCGGACCCTACATGCTGCCACCGATCATCATCGCGATGGGGGCCAGTGTATTCTGGGCCGAGGCAGGCATGTACGGGCGCGCTGAAGCCACGATTATCTCTCATGGCGTGTTCTTCGTAACCTTGCCGCTGGTCATCATCGCCCGGGGTTTTGCGGCACTTTCTGACGACGTGATCGAGGCTTCCCGGACAATGGGTGCAACACCCTGGCAGACATTCACAAAGGTCATCTTCCCGTTGGTTCTGCCGTACCTCATCACTGGTTATGCGCTGGTCGCGATCATCAGTGTTAACGAATACCTGATCTCTTACATGGTTTCAGGATTTGCCGTCGAAACGCTGCCGATCCGCATCTTCAACAACGTGCGCTACGGCTACACGCCCGTGGTCGCCTCTGCCGCGATCTGTTTTGCAGCCCTGACGGTCTGTGTGCTGCTGCTGCTTTCGCTGGTGACCGACCTCTTGAAACTATTGGGCGCTTCGAGCGACTAAACCGGAGTTTGACTGATGAAAATTCTCTCCCGGCAGGACCTGCTCGACATTCTTCACGGCGCCACAATTCTCGGGACTGGCGGTGGCGGAGAGCTAACCGAAGGCATCGAAATGATCGACGATGCGTTGGCTCAGGGGCGAGAGTTTAAGATGGTCACGCTTGATGAAGCGCCCGAAGACGCCTTGGTTTGTACGCCCTACATGCTCGGGGCTATTTCAGCTCTGCCAGACGAGGAAGAGCAAAAATACGATCGTCTGCCCCGCATCGGCGAACGTTCGGTTCTGGTCGCATACAGGCGGTTCGAAGAATATCTTGGGTGCAAGTTCTACGGTACGATTTCCTGCGAACTTGGTGGGTCGAACACCGCCACGTCTTTCTACGCCGCGGCAATGGCGGGCGCCCATATCCTCGATGCTGACCCCGCTGGCCGTGCTGTGCCGGAGATTACTCATTCGACCTATTACATCAACGGCCTGCCGGCTGCGCCCATAGTTATGGCCAACGAGTTTGGCGAGGCGATGATTTGCGAAAATGTCATCGATGACGCGCGCGCCGAGCATATCGTCCGGGCCCTGTCAAAGGCTAGCCGCAACGACATTGCTGCTATCGATCACGCTTTGGAGGTTCGCGAAATTCGCGAGGCGGTTATCCCAGGTGCGATCTCGATGGCCTGGCGCATGGGCAGAGCCTGGCGTGAGGCTTTGGCAAGAGGAAAAGATGTCGCTAACGCAGTCGCCAGTAATGGTGGCGGAATTGTCGTTTTTCGTGGAACTGTCGGGGAAAGCGACTGGAAGACCGAAGAGGGATTCACGATCGGGAATATTGCTATCGACGGGACCGGCGAGTTCGCAAACAGCGTTTATCGCATTTGGTTGAAGAACGAGAACATGGTCGGGTGGCTGAATGATGAAGTTCACGCGACGATCCCGGACATGATCTGTTTGATTGACACCAAAAGCGGCGAGCCGGTTACAAATCCAAATTATGAAAGGGGCCAACGCGTCGCGGTTGTCGTACTTCCGGCACCAAAGCCGTTCCTTACACCCAAGGGACTGGAAGCGTTTGGTCCGGCATACGCCGGAATTGAGCAACCATACCGTCCAGCCGTTCCCAGTACGGCGTAGAAAGGATCTGTTGCAATCTTTTTGCCATTGACGCTCAAGAACGCAGAGAGTGAATAGCGGCTGGTGTGATTCAGACGAAAGCCAGTTCATGATCTCCTTTAAAGGCGCACAATATCCCAAGGATGTGATCCTCTTTGCCCTGTTCTTCTACCTTCGATACGGCGTGTCGTACCGTGACCTTGAAGAAATCATGTCCGAGCGCGGCGTTGCGGTAGATCACACGACGCTGAACCGTTGGATGACAAAATACGCTAGTGCAATTGCCGATGTTGCGCGCAGACGAAAGGGACTGTGCGACCGTTCTTGGAGAATGGACGAGACCTACATCAAAGTGAAAGGGAACTGGGTTTATCTCTATCGAGCTGTGGACAAGCACGGCAAGACACTTGATTTCATGCTTTCGCAGCGTCGAAACAAACCCGCCGCCACCAAGTTCTTCGCACGGATGCTGGAGATCAACGGGCTTCCGAGGAAGATTGTCATCGACAAAAGCGGAGCTAACACGGCTGGCATCAAAGCCATAAACAAGATGCTGAAAGGCTTTGGCTGCCCGATCCCAATCGAGATGGTCAGGCGGAAGTATCTGAATAACATCGTGGAACAAGACCATCGCTTCATCAAGAGACGCACTCGGCCGATGTTAGGGTTCAAGGCCTTCGCTTCAGCGGCGGCTACACTGGACGGAATCGAAGTGACGCACATGATCCGCAAAGGTCAAATCACGCCCGGAATCTGCCCGTTTCGTCAATTTGCGGAACTGGCGGCATGAGCCAAGGGCTCGTTACCAACTCTTCGTTCAGTAAGAAACCTTGCAACAGATCCCCTGACAGGTGGGAACAAGGTTTGCGACAGAACCCTCCGATTTTTATGCTGTTGCAAACCCCCTTCCGCCTTACGCGCAATATTCATCATTTTTGCACGTTACCTTAGCCGCAATATTAGACGCTAGTTAAATCCGATAAGTATCGCTTATTAAGTATAATTGATTTTGTGGTGGAAACCGCGCAGAATAGCGCCCATGACACCGCCCGCGCCGTATCTCCCCGCCGCCTCCCCGGCCCTCTCTGCCGAAGATCAGGAGGCGCTGACCGATCTTTATGTGCGTGGCACGCCGGCCAATACGCTGCGGGCCTATGAGCGGGATCTGCTCTACATCACCGCCTGGAAAGCCACCCGGTTCGATCTGGCGCTGCGCTGGCCGGAAGCGGAAGCGACAGCGCTGGCCTTCGTTCTCGATCACGCCCGGGATCTCAACGACGCGCCGCCTGAAGACCGAGCGCGACAGGTGGCAGAGGCGCTGATCGCGCAGGGGCTGCGAAAGTCGCTGGCCTGCCCGGCCCCGTCGACGCTGGACCGGCGCATTGCCTCCTGGCTGGCCTTTCACCGGATGAAGAACCTCGCCTCACCCTTTGACGCCCCGCAGGTCAAACAGGCCCGATCCAAGGCCCGCCGCGCCGCCGCCCGGCCCCCTGCCCCGAAGTCGCAGCACCCGATCACCCGTGACATTCTCGAGCAACTGCTGGCCACCTGCCGGGGCTCGCGCCGGGATTGCCGCGACCGGGCGATCCTGATGCTGGGCTGGGCCAGCGGTGGCCGGCGGCGATCCGAGATCACCGGGCTAAGGCGCGATGACGTCTCGCTGAAAGAGTTCGACAAAAGCGGCGTGGTCTGGCTGTCTCTGCTGGAAACCAAGACCACAAGCAAGGGCGAGACGCCCCGGCTGGTGCTCAAGGGCCGCGCCGCACAGGCGCTGGTGCATTGGATCGAGGTGGGTCAGATCAGTGATGGCCCCCTCTTCCGCCCCGTCTCCAAAGCCGACCGGGTGCTGAAACGCGGCCTGACCCCGGATGCGATCGCACAGATCGTCAAACACCGGTTGAAACTGGCGGGGCTGCCCGAGGGGTTTGCCTCGCCCCACGGGCTGCGCTCGGGCTTCCTGACGCAAGCGGCGCTGGACGGGGCCCCGATCCAGGCCGCCATGCGCCTCTCGCTGCACCGCTCTCTTGCGCAGGCGCAGAAATATTACGACGATGTCGATATCGCCGAAAACCCGGCGACCGATCTGTTGGGGTGAGCATTTACTAAGTGATCAAAGAAATCCCAGCCTGACAGATAGGCTGGCTTTCGCACCTATGTCTTGCCCCCTGCCGCATCCGTTAACGTGGCCAGTGCGGAAACATGACGCGGCAGATCACACCGGGAATGCAGGATATCGACTATGATCACGCTATCCGGCTGGTCCAGGTAGACCAGAAAGTGCTCCCCTGCCCGCACATATCTGAGATCTACCGACTCCTCGACCAATAGAGAACAACTGCGGCTGGCCACCCCACCCTCGGCGATGGCCTGGCAGCGCGCTATCAATTCTTGTTCATAAAGATCGGCTTGATGCGGTCCAAACTTGTCGATGGTCCATCGGGCAATATCTACCACGCTGGCTTCGGCGCGGCGTGTCAGCCGAAAGGGTCTGGTCACGCTTCGGTTCGTGCCCTTGCAAAGGCACGACGGATCGCATCCGAACCGCTGCCCTCTGCCAGATCTCCAACCTGAGCCTGGGCCACACCATCCTGCAGGCCTTGTTTGAGAGATTCCAGGCCCGCTTCTTCCCGCTCCAAAAGACGAAGGCCGGCGCGCAACGCTTCACTGGCGTTCTGATAGCGACCGGACGCAACCAGATTCTGCACCAGTTGATCCTGCGATTCAGTAAGTACGACATTGCGTGTTACCATGACTTAAGCCTCCTCTATGGCAATATATGCCAACGAGACTGTGGGTTCAACGATTGAGGACATAGCCCAAGTAGTTTAGTCGAGCTCGTCTCATTTCTGAGTAGCACTATAGCAAGCTGGTTTCTCTTGATCGGGAAGAAGATGAGTTTTGTTCCACTACGCCTCCAAGAACGGACGAATGTGTTTTGAAACGGCGCCTCAACCCGGATGCGGTTTATCAGATCACACGTATCAATCCATGGACTACGGTCAGAGTTTGTGACCCAGTGGCCTCTGAGGGCCCTTGAGCCAAATCGCCATGCGATTGTCACCGCACCGCCCCATGCCACAAGAGCAGAAACACCATGACGACAATGGTGTCGCCGAAGGCCGAGCGAACGCCTTAAAAATGGGGAAGAAACATTGGTTCAATTGATCTGCAGCATCAGTTTTTGTACTGTCACGGCATAATACCTCAAAGACCAACTCCAGCGAAAACAGAACCACATCGGTATCTAGATGGCGCAGAGAACCTGTTATTCGAAAGCCATCCGCCCTGCCCTATCACGTCGATAAAATAGTCGACGGTTGTCAGGAAAATCCGCGCAATCAATATTGGAGCGACGTGAAGCATCGCATTCGATTAGTTACTTTTCTGAAGATTCAATAAGATGTGAACACTTTGCTGGGCTTGAAAATAGGCTTTGCTGGTCTCAAAGAAGCAACATTGCACTTAAGGTCAGGCATCCTTCAAAATACCGACTCGGAGACTGAATTCTTATCGGTTCCATGCAACCTCTAAGCGCTTCTCAAGCGCTCAGCAGAGGTGTGAGTTAACAGCTGTTAACTTCAGGACGCTTGTGCAGGTCTCGCAGCGACCCACAAGTTATTGATTTTTCTCTTGACATGAATCGGATTACGAGTGCCTAAATGTACTCAAGTTGCGCAACCATACAAAAATGAGCAGGAAAACTGCAACTATGCTACAGACAACACCAATTGCTGCGACGACGCAGTCTCACGTTACACGTGAAATTTCCGATCGTCTACAAGTTGCACTGACGACCCACTTGACTCAGGCGTATTCTCCTGAGCTGTCAAAGACCCTCCGCCTCTTCAGTGCGACAGAGGTCGCCGACCTGTTCGGCACAACCGGGCAATTCTTGCGAAAAGGCCATGCTGAGGGCTCTCTTCCAGAGCCGGAAGTCAACAAAAACGGCCGGCGTTTTTATTCCGGCGCCGAAATCAAAACGATGCGTCAGATTCTTGAAGGCAGCTCGAGAAAGCCCGGCAAGTATCTCCCCGGCCGTCGTGACAACGATCGGCTTCAAGTCATTCAACTCATGAACTTCAAGGGTGGCAGTGCAAAGTCCACCTCGGCCATTCACCTATGTCACTATCTTGCGCTTCAAGGTTATCGCGTTCTGGCTATCGACCTTGACCCACAGGGTAGCTTGACCGGTTTTTGTGGAATTCAGCCAGAGATAGAGTTTGAAGGAAATTCTATCTATGATGCTTTGCGCTATGAGGATCCGGTCCCAATGTCCGAGTGTATTCGGGCCACATACTTTCCCGGCCTGGATCTTTCCCCCGCTCAGTTGATCCTGTCTGAGTTTGAAACGGAAACCGCTGTCTACGCCCGAAAAGGTGTCCCCTTCTATAATCGGCTCGCCAATGCAATCGAGACGGTGGAGGCAGACTATGATGTGATCATAATCGATAGCCCGCCTTCTTTGGGCTTCCTGACGCTGGCGGGGTTATTCGCGGCAACGTCTGTCATCGTGCCGCTGACACCCAGCATGTTGGACGTAGCCTCTACGCAGCAGTTTCTTGAAATGACTTCGGCATATCTGGAAGAGTTTGAAAACTCAGGAATTCCGATCGTCCATGACAATTTCCGGTTCCTCATAACACGGGACGACCCCTCAGACACACCATCTCAGCAAATTGTTAGCCTAATGCGGGCGTTGTTTCAGGATCGAGTAATCGGTGCAACTGCTTTGCGAAGCACTGCCATTGCTGATGCCGCGATGCTGAAAATGACAATGTACGAAGTCGTTCGATCGGAAATGACGAGATCGACCTATGACCGCGCCCGATCAAGTATGGATGCCGTTGGGCACGAAGTATCAAACATGATTCAAACCGCATGGGGCCGTTGAAATGGCACTTAAACAAAACAAGACCAGCATGGCTGCAGCAATTGCAGCGGCAGCCGGAAACCCGCCAATTCAACCCAAGAAAACGGAACGCGCCAATGCGGCACTTCCACGCGGGACGATCGCATCGGTCCGTGTTGGAGCTGGAGGCATCCAAGACATCGATACAACACTCATTTTGCCGTGGGGTCCAAAAGATAGGCTTGGGATCGAGTTAACACCTGTTAACTCGAACTCGGAAGCGAACGTTGATTCAGCTGTTCTGGAACTTGCTGAAAGCATCAAGGACGCAGGAGGCCAACAAGTTCCCGTCCTGTTGCGTCCTTCTGAGGAAGTCGACGGTCACTTCGAGGTCATCTACGGCCGCCGTCGCATCTTAGCTTGTCAGTATCTAGACCAGCCTGTTCGCGCGCTGGTAAGGACACTTGATGATAAGGAAGCGCTTCAGGCTAAGGGTTTGGAGAACTCTTCCCGGGTTGACCTCAGCTATTACGAGAGGGCCCGGTTCGCGCGCGAAATTTTAAACCAGGGATATGACCGCTCGGAAGCGATCACAGCTCTAGCGATTTCTAAGAACACGCTATCGCAGTTGGAACGAGTCACAAACGATATTCCGGACGATCTCGGGGATATGATTGGCCCGGCACCGAAATCCGGACGACCCAAGTGGACAGCACTCGCCGACGCCTTGCGGAAAGGGGTGATAACAGCGGACAAGGCTAAAAAGCTCTTGGAGACGCTCAGCGTTGCTAATTCAGACGATCGGTTAAACGGGCTTCTAAGCATTTTGAAACCCAAGAAAGAAGCACAAGAAATCCGACCGGCGCCCGACGTTGTTATCAAGACAAGCAATTCTGCCGTGAACATGACGATCATAAGGGCAGGGGACAATGAAGCCTACACCAGTTGGCTTTCGGACAACCTTGGACAAATCATTCAAGATTCCTACGAGCGCTTCAAAGAAAGCGCCGAGGAGTAAGCGAGTTAACATCTGTTAACTCTACATGAGGCAACGAGCAAAAAAGGAGAAAAGCAAAAAGAAACCCCCGAAACCTGAGGCTCCGAGGGCTGAGAACCAACTAGTGGTTATAGATTAGACACCTAAACCCTAACAGCCCGCGAATCACGACACAATAAAAAACGCCTCTGGGTGAACAGGTTTTCTTTATCTGCTGACAGAATCTTATGAAAACACTAACAGCATTGGCTCCGAGCGGAGCAACCTTGTCGGGAACGGCAGGGCAGGGGGCTACTATGCCCAAAAAATGGAACCTTCTTCGCGCCGTTGAAGAGGCCAGAGAAACTCTTGGGTTAAAATCCACATCTCTCAATGTTCTGAGGGCAATGATTTCCTTTATGAGCGGGGATCAGATTGCTGCGGATCAGGATGATCATCACATTTGTTTCGCCTCCAACGCGGCAATCGCCAAACGAACTCATGTCAGCGTACAGACTGTTGAGCGCCATATCTCGACGCTGGTTGAGCTTGGACTTATCCGTCGCGTCATGAGCGCAAATGGTAAACGTTGGGCGCGCCGGGACCGACAGGGCAAGGTGGTTACCGCAACTGGACTGTCCCTTATGCCCTTGTCTGAAAGGTATGCCGAGTTAATCCAGGAAGCCCAGAGGCATGCTGATCGCGCTCTCGAGTTCACTTTACTCCGCGACAAAGTTTCGGCCGCTCTGGCTAACCTCAGAAGACTCGTAGCAGACGACACGGCGATTTCAGATTTGATGGCCACCGTACGCAATGCTCTGCGTCGCAAACCAGATGCAAATGTACTAGGCAACCTCCTGGCGGAAATCTCTGTGGAAATCTCCCAGATAACACAAGCAGATACAGAAAATTTGACGGCCAATGACCATGAAATTGAGGGGCACAAAGAGGACTCTTTGAATCCGATAGTTAAGAAAGAAAAACATTCTCAGATTCAAGTTTCTCCAGATCAAATGGAGCGCAGCTTTCCACGCTTGTGCTCCGAACTCCGCTTCGCCCGGGATCAGCCGCATTGTGACCGTCTTATGGACGATATCGCCGAATACCTACGACTTGGTCAGACTTGGTATGCTATGAAATCGACACATGGCCCAGCTCTCCGTTTCATGGTTTTAGGATATATTTTCCAACGAGCGGAGAACATAAAATCTCACCAGGCCTATTTTATTTCTCTGACGTCAAAGATCGATCGGGGAGACATGCAGCCAACCGCATTGTTGGCGCAAAACTCAAAATAGCCACGGACGAGCAGGCCGTACTTATGAATTCACATCTCGCTTATGAGTTCAGCGCAACAGAAGAAGTTCATCCCATCGTTCTATTGTAAATAGAATGCGGATGTATTACATTGTACTACACTGCGGAAACCGGTGATTGCGATGAGAACCAGCCCATATTCAATCCGTCTTGATGAAGACTTGAGAAAGTCTCTGGAACGAGAAGCTGCGATAGAAGATCGGCCGCCTGCGCAGCTCGCTGTACGAGCAATTAGAATGATGTTGGAATCCAAGGCCGCAAAGCGAGCAGCCATTGATGCAGCTGTAGAAAAAGCAGATCTAGGTAAGTTCATCACGGCAGACGAAATGAATGCCTGGATAGACAGCTGGGATACCGAGAATGAGCTCTCTGCTCCGGTCGCAAGCGGGCAATCCAATAGCCAATGAAAATTGTATTTCTCGAAGATACGGCCCGGGACATTCAATGGTTCCGCTACTACTACACGTCAGTTTTTCCTGAAGGCAGCGAAAGGGCACGAGCACAGCTCAAAGCCATTCAGCTTACTCTTGCAGCAAACCCGTATGCAGGTCACCCAAGTGACACACGCCAAGACGTACGAGAGCTTTCAGTACCGCGTACCCCATTTACGCTAATCTATCGTGTAATGCCCACTCAGATAGAAATTCTGCGTCTTTGGGATACCCGGCAGGGCGCAGACTATTAAAACCCAGAGTCTAAACTGGCGGCATCAGCCGGGCAGGGTGGGGGGTAAGAAATCGAACTTATTCTGCTATTCGACCTCTAGCTTCTGCACAGAGGGCGAATCTTGACTGTTGTCAGTACCGCTTCCGAATAGCCCAAAGTCCAGTTGTTTTCGGTAAAATGGGCGGGAAGCAGTCATTCGCTGCACGTGCAATGGAAACCTTTCTTCGGGGGGAAGCGGGCGTTGGATTTCGTCCAATGCACGGGGGTGTTGCATTTAGACGCTAGAGAATTCGCCAATACCAGCAGTCGGCTTTCCTAGAAGATGCTGTTTTTCTGTCTCAAATCTGAGCGTCCCGAAATCTCACAATTTGAACTTTCCGGGGAAAAGTCCGCACAAGAAACGTCTGATAAGATCAACAGAGCGTCGTCGTGAAAAACCCTGCATATCCGTTAGGTAATTGACCCACATACCCTCCAGCAAAGCCAGCGTTCCGGCGGTGGCATCGTCCACCAAGTTTGGGTCACGCTCGTTTTTTTGAGCTATCTCCTTAAACGCAAGCCGCAAGGTCTCGACAAGTTTTTGATCCTGAGTGCTGCTGTAACGGGCGATGCCAGCATGCGAGCTAGCGATGCCTCGGAATGCATGCCAGATTTTTGTACTTCTTGGATTGAGCAGAGTTTCGGACAGATCCGCCTCAATCACAGCCATCACTCGGTCTTCGGGCGATGCATCCGAGCCCAGACCGGTCAATCTGTCCATCTCTGCATAGTATTGGGCACTGAAATGCTGGGCCGCTGCCGTCAGCAAATTGTCCTTCCCCCCGAAATGCAAGTGGATCATTCCGCGTGATAACCCAGAACGCTCGCAGATGCGGCTGACCGTCGTATCGGTAACTCCAATATCCGCGATAGTGTCCAGAGTCGCCTTGATCAAAAGCTGTTTATTCGCCTCTGGATCACGCTTCGATCCGCGCTTTTTTCCTTTGACGTTATCCATTTTTTTAATATTTACAATCACTTGGAGGCATTCCGCAGGTCTATCTCACAGGAATATTGACACGAAAGGCAGTTCTGGCGCAACATTTAATGGACGATCGTCCATTAGTGACTCACGAAAATCGAGAAAGGAGGTTGGGTGATCTTTCGTAGCGAAGCGTCCCGGGGTTATACCCTCAGCGCACCAGCCACGGCCTATGTGGGCTTTCTGGTGGCGGCGCCATTGTTGATCTTGATCGCCTATTCATTCTGGACCCAAACCTACGTAACGCTCGAAAAGACCCCGACGCTGAAAAACTATAGCGACGCGTTTGCTGACCCGTTGGTTCGACACCTGATGCTCAGGTCGATCTGGATTGCCGGAGCTGTTACAGCAGTTACCGTCGCACTGGCTTATCCCATTGCATATTTTATCGCGATGAAGGCACGGAAAAAGACAATCTGGCTCCTTCTAATTACCATTCCGTTTTGGTCCAGCTATCTACTGCGCGTTTTTGCCTGGAAGCTCATTCTGGGGTTCAACGGTGTCATGAATTCCGCACTTATGGCGCTTGGTCTGATAAGCGAACCGCTCGACTTCTTGCTCTACAACGAATTCGCAGTCGTGTTAACGCTTGCTCATGCCTGGGCGCCCTTTGCGATCCTGCCGATCTACGTCTCCTTGCAAAAAATCGATCCAAGTCTGTTGGAGGCCGCAACCGATCTTGGAAACAGCCCCTTTCAACGTTTCATGCGGGTAACGCTGCCGCTGACGGTGCCGGGAATTATTGCCGCTTGCCTGATCATCTTCATCCCCACGGTCGGTGACTATGTTACCCCCGCACTGGTCGGCGGGTCGGACGGGAAGATGATCGCCAACCTTATTCAAGTGCAATTTGGGGCCGCCAACAATTGGCCCCTCGGCGCCACGCTGTCACTGATCGCGATGCTGTCGGTTGGCTTCGTCGCCATAGTGTTTGTCATTGTCGCCACCCGGCTTGGGAGGCGTATCAGATGAAACGTCCTTCAACCCTGACAGCCTACGCTTTCCTGTATTTGGTTTTCCTTTATCTGCCGGTCCTTTTCCTACCCTTGTTCTCGTTCAACAGCGGTACAATCGTTGCCTTTCCGATCAAGGGCTGGACACTGGACTGGTATCGGAAACTAGGCGAGCAGGATACGTTGATCCAAGCCCTTTGGAATTCGCTTTGTGTCGGCACGGTCGTCGCAATTTTATCCACGGCAATGGGGCTTTTTGCTGCTCGCGCCTTTGTTCGCTATCGTTTTCGGGGTCAGCGTGCGGCTGAAGGACTGGTGATGCTGCCTTTGGTTATACCGGGCATTATCGTGGCCTCATCAATGCTGGTCCTTTTTTTGTTTATCGGTCTCAAGCCGTCTTTGCTGACCGTTATTCTGGGCCATACGTTCCTCGCCTTGCCGTTTTCCGTTTCTATCCTGAAGTCTGCCTTTGATGACTTTGACATGTCGCTAGAAGAGGCATCTTACGATCTGGGCGTCGGCGTGTTCGAAACCTTCCGCCGCGTGACGTTGCCGGTCGTTTCCCCCGGTATCGTAGCGAGTATGCTGGTCACTTTTACGGTCAGCTTCGACGAATTCGTCCTGGCCTTTTTCCTGTCCGGCAACCAGCCAACCCTGCCGGTCTATATTTGGAGCCAGATTCGTTTCCCCGCCAAACTTCCAAACGTTTTAGCTTTGGGCTCTATCCTGCTGCTAACCTCGGTTCTGCTTTTGGTGCTGGCCGAGTATTTCCGCCGCCGCTCATCCGCATCAGAGGTCCAATGACAGACGGTAACATCATAGAACTCAGGGGCGTCGAGAAACGCTATGGCACATTCCTAGCGGCTAGTGGGATCAATCTCGATCTCAAAGAGGGCGAGTTTTTCTCGCTACTTGGCCCATCGGGATGCGGCAAGACCACGGTATTGCGGATGATCGCGGGCTTCCAGGAACCGACCGAGGGCACCGTGCTGATCGATGGCCAGGATATGGAAGGTGTCCCTGCCAACAACCGCCCAACAAACATGGTCTTTCAAAGCTACGCCATCTTCCCGCACTTGAACGTCGGGAACAACGTGGCCTATGGATTACGGGGAAAGGCCTCCAAGGCTGAGATCGACCAGCGCGTAGCCGAAGCCCTAGAAATGGTCGAGCTTGGAGGTCTTCAGGGTCGCGGCGCAAGCGAATTGTCGGGCGGGCAGCGGCAAAGGGTGGCGCTCGCCCGTGCGCTGATCATGCGACCCAAAGTTTTGTTGCTGGACGAGCCGTTGTCAGCGCTCGACAAGAAGTTGCGCGAACAGATGCAGTTTGAAATGCGCAATTTGCAGCAATCGCTCGGCATCACCTTTGTGATGGTCACACACGACCAATATGAGGCGATGACCATGTCCGATCGTATTGGCGTGATGTTCAACGGACGGCTAAAGCAGGTGGATACACCAACCACGCTATATGCCCGTCCTTGTGATCAGCAAGTGGCCAGTTTCATCGGTGAGATGAACATACTGCCTGCCCGGTTGTTGGGTGAAACCGGAGATATGTTGTCGATTGATGTGGCCGCCTTCGGGCGGATTGAGATCGAGAGAAATCCCAACGTTGTGACCAGTTCTCAAGACATGAACATCGGTATTCGCCCAGAACAATTGGAAATCGCTGCTCAAAGACCTGAAGACTACCCATCAACGGTTCAGGGCACTGTCAGCAACGTCGCATTCTATGGCGAGAACATTCACTACCACATTCTGGTAGCGGGAGCTGATGAACCAATCTCGGTCTCAGTTCCAAACTATTTTCACACGGTCGATTTCAAAAGCGGCGACGCAGTTTGGCTGGGGCTTCAGGGGGCAAGCGTGATCGATCTTGGTACAGACACTAAGTGAAACAGCGGGAGGATAGAATGAGACTTCAGGGAATTGCGGCCTTCGCATGCGCGACGGCAATAAGTACAGGAAGTGCCACAGCAGGTGGCGCTGATCTAACGGTTTTTGACTGGTCGGGATATGAAGATCCCGGGTTCTTTGCCAGCTACATGGAAAAGTACGGGAATGAGGCGCCAAGCTATTCCTATTTTGGAAGTCAGGAGGAAGCCTTTACGAAACTAAGTTCGGGTTTCACAGCTGATCTGGCGCATCCTTGTTCCGACGCGGTCAGGAAATGGGTCGCAGCCGATCTGATCCAGCCGCTCGATGAAAGCAAACTGACCAATTGGGCCGATGTGTTGCCCGAGATCAAGGAAGTCGACGCCATTGTTTTGGACGGCCAGCTTTATATGTTGCCGTTCGAGTGGGGGAATACGGGTCTTATCTATCGCACTGACAAAATCTCCGCGGACGATATCTCGCTGCAATTGTTGGCGGACCCGGCGTATGCAGGCAAGATCGCTGTCCCGGATGCCGCATCATCCGCATATGCGCTGGCGGCGCTGGCTACTGGAAATGCAGACGACTACACCAACCTGAGCGATGAGCAGTTTAAGGAAGCGTCTGACTTCCTGCGCTCGATCCACCCGAACATGCGCTTTTACTGGTCCGATGCGGGTCAGTTTGACCAAGCCATGACCAGTGGTGAGATCGAATTGGGTTGGGCCTGGAACCAGTCCGAGCTGAACCTGATCTGGAATGAGGTGCCTGCGGCAATGATGCGAGACGTCGACAAAGGTATCGCGACCTGGGCGTGCGGTTACGTGCATCTGAAATCTTCCACCACACCAGTCGATCAGGTCTATGATCTGTTGAACGCACTTACTGACCCTGCCAGTGGTCAGTACATCATCGACAACTGGGGGTACCCGCATTCCAATGCAAAAGCGTTCGAAGCTGCCGATCAGGCCAACATCGAAGCTTATGGTTTCTCCGATCCCAAAAGCTTCTTTGAGGGTAGTTTGTTCTTCGATGCGGTGAACCCCGAGCTTGAGGCAAAAATGCTGGCGGAATTTGAACGGATCAAAGCCGGCTTCTAATACAACCACATTTCCGGGGCCATTGGGCTCCGGATCCCAAATACAGGAAGACGCGTGAACATGTCGAACGCGAACCCATATTCTTTGCTCTTGGAACCGGTTAAGATCGGGCCAGTCACAGCTAGGAACCGCTTCTATCAAGTGCCCCACTGCACCGGACTGGGGCATCTCCGCCCACGGGCGGATGCAGCCGTGCGTGGGATGAAGGCAGAAGGCGGGTGGGCGGTGGTTTCCAATCAGGAAACCGAAATCCACCCGACCTCAGACCTGTCTCCTTATGCCGAAGGACGGCTATGGGACGGGCGCGATGTGCCTGCGTTGCGGCTGATGACGGATGCGGTACATGCGCATGGGGCGCTGGCGGCCATCCAGCTGGTGCACAATGGCAATCATGCGCAAAACTTGCTGACCCGCGCTCCGGTTCTTGCACCTTCCGAGATGTCCGTCGACACGACGCATCCCAAGCAGGCGCGGGCCATGGATAAGGCCGATATACGGGAATTCCGCCGCTGGCACCGCGAGGCCGCCTTGCGCGCGAAAGACGCCGGATTTGACATCATTTACGTCTATGCCGGACACAATATGACATTGGCGCAGCATTTCATGTTGCCCCATATGAACCAGCGTAGCGATGAATACGGTGGGTCGCTTGAAAACCGTGTGCGTTTGACGCGCGAATTGCTGGAAGACACTCACGAAGCTGTAGGCGACAGTTGTGCCGTGGCATTCCGCTTTGCAATTGACGAGATGATGGGCGCCGGCGGCATGCAGGTCGCCGAAGAAGGCCGAGCCGTGGTCGAGCTTTTGTCCGACCTCCCGGATCTGTGGGATGTGAATGTAGCCGACTGGTCTAATGACAGTGCCACGACCCGTTTTCAGCCTGAGGACGGGTATCAGAACGCGTTTCTATCGCATGTCAAACAGGTCACACGTAAACCCGTGGTCGGTGTCGGTCGCCTGACGTCCCCCGATATGATGTTGTCGATGGTCAAAAAGGGAATTGTAGACCTCATCGGAGCCGCGCGACCTTCCATCGCAGACCCGTTCATTCCGAAAAAGATTGAAGAGGGCCGCATTGACGAAATCCGCGAATGCATCGGCTGTAACATCTGCGTCTCATCCGACAATCTGGGCGTCCCGATCCGCTGCACTCAAAACCCGACAATGGGCGAGGAATGGCGTCGCGGCTGGCACCCCGAGATCATCGCGCCGAAAAAGAGCAACGCGGATACTTTGGTTATTGGCGGTGGCCCTGCCGGTCTTGAATGCGCCACGCAATTGGCAAGGCGAGGATATCAGGTGACCTTGGCCGAAGCGGCTGCTGAATTTGGTGGACGTGTTGCAAAGGAAAGCAAACTTCCCGGCCTCGCAGCTTGGTCCCGCGTCGTCGACTATCGCCTGAATGATCTGAAGCAGCGTGGCAACGTCCAATTGTTCACCGACAGCAGGCTTGATGGCGATCAGGTGGCAGAGCTTGGCGTCGAACACGTTTTTGTGGCCACTGGCAGCGATTGGCGCTCTGATGGGGTGGGGCGCAGCACGCAACGCAATATACCGCAGATTGAGCAAAGCACCAAAGTGCTGACGCCTGATGACATCATGAACGGTCTTCTGCCTCCGGATGGCCCGGTGATGATCTATGATGATGACCACATCTATTTGGCAGGAGTGATCGCCGAAAAACTGGCGACCGCCGGATACCAAGTGGTCTTTGTCACGCCGGAGAGTTTGGTCTCAGCTTACGCCGTCAATACTTTGGAGCAGCCTCGTATTCAGGCCCGTCTGATCGAGCTTGGCATCGACATTCGCTGCAATCAGGTGCTGACGGCGGTTGAAGGTGACATGGCACGCATCGGTTGTGCTTTTACAAGTCGCGAAACAGGTATTCCTTGTGCCTCGACAATTCTGGTCACTGAACGCCAGCGTGAGACAGCGCTTTATGACCGCTTGCGCGGGCTTGGGTTGAAGACCCTCGAACTTATTGGCGATGCCGCGTCTCCGGGACTGATTGTGGACGCAGTCTTCGCGGGCCACCGCGCCGCCCGCGATTTTGAACGCCCCAAGGCCGAAGCAGACCAAGTTTGGTTTCGCCGCGAGATAATCGATTTGGAGGAAACGAGATGAACAGCCGACCGTTTGAGTTGGATGCGTTAATAGCTTCGCACCAGTACGGCCACGCCCTGCCGCGTGATTTCTATACCTCGCAAGACATCTATAACTATGACATTGCTCAAGTCTGGAACCGCAACTGGCTTTGGGTAGGGCATGTCAGCCAAATCCCAAACGCCGGAGACTACTTCCTGTTCGACTACGGCCCGGAGAGCATCATCATTGTTCGCGACCGCGATGGTGATGTTCGCGCCCACCTGAATGTCTGCCGCCATCGAGGATCTCGCGTCTGCACTGAACAGTCCGGCAACGCCCGTGTTCTTGTTTGCCCATATCACGCCTGGACATATGAGCTATCGGGAAAACTTCGCGCAAGCCACAATATGGGGGAACACTTTGACCCGTCCAAATTCGGGCTCTTTTCCGTTCAGGTGAGTGTCTTCAAAGGCCTGATCTTTGTCTGTGCCGATGCTGATACACCAGCGCTTGATCCTGTCCTTACTCAACTTTTGCCACTTGTCGAGCCCTATGGCTTTGACGATCTGAAAGTAGCGCATACGGCGTCATTTCCCGTTCCAGCGAATTGGAAACTAGCAGTGGAGAACTATCTGGAATGCTACCACTGCGGGCCAGCGCACAAAGAGTATTCTCGTTCCCATAGTCTGAAATCGCCGAAAGACATGGTTGGTTTGATCGAACCGCTAAAGGCAAGGGCTGTGGAAATCGGGCTGTCACCTGATGAATTGGCACTTGTCGGCGACGCTGCACCCACCCCGTTCACCAGCGGGTACTATCGGCGCTATCCGCTTTATCCGGGCTATAAAACCGGCAGCAAATCGGGCGAGTCGCTTGCGCCATTGCTTGGAACGTTGAAGGGTTTCGATGGCGGTGCAACTGACTTTGACATTGGTCCATTAAATTGGTTCCTAATCTATTCGGATCACATGGTCGGCTACCGTTTCATTCCACGCGGCCTGCAAGAAACCGACATTCAGGTGGTCTGGCTGGTTCGCGCGAACGCCGAAGAAGGCCAAGACTACAACAAAGATGACCTGACCTGGCTTTGGCATGTCACATCTTTGGATGACGAACGCATCATTCGCCACAACCAGTCCGGCGTAAATTCTCAATACTTCCAACCAGGCCCCTTGGGCGAAATGGAAACGTCGATCCAGGACTTTTATGACTTCTATTTCACCATGATCAGCCCGGAACCAGAACAAAGGATGGCCGGTAATGGTTGAGGCAAAATCACGCCGTCGCGGTGGCGGCGGGCGGGCCGCGCGCATAAAAGTTCAACAGGCGACAACGGGCAATGAGGCCGTACGTGGGGGCCTAAGTGGCGGACGCTACAAACCGTTGAACCAAGCAGATATGGAAAACATCCACCAAGCGGCGTTAACCGTTCTGGAAAACACCGGCGTTACCGACCATTTCCCGGAATTGCTAGATCTGGTTCTGCCTAAGGGCGCGGTGATGAATGACCTCAATCGACTGTGCTTCCCCCGCGCCCTGATGGAAGACATCCTGGCTGGTGCTGCCAGGGAATTTTACGTCTATGCACGAGGAGAGCGTGAAGGCAAAGACGACATGCATTGCTCGGCGACAAGTGTTTATTTCGCCAACTCTGGCACCGCCGTCACAACCTTCGATTCCGAGACCAAGTCCTATCGTCCATCGGTTCTGCGCGACGTTTATGATTTCACTCGCCTGGTGGACCGCTTGGACAACATCCATATGCTGGGCGACACGGTTTTGGCCACCGATGTGACCGATGATTTCGCCCACGATATGAACACCATATATGCAATGCTCGCAGGTAGCCAAAAGCCTGCCTGCCTGACCTTTCGCGACCGCAGTCATATCCCGCACGCCATTCGCATGTTTGATCTCGCCCAGGGTGGTGAAGGGACTTTCATGAAAAAGCCAAGCGTCATCTTTGGCGGCTGCCCAATGGTTTCGCCCCTGCGGATCGGCAAGGAAAATATGGAGATCCTGATTGATACCGCCAAACTTGGCCTGACTGTCGATCTGGCTGTGCCTCCTCAGGCTGGGGCCACAGCCCCCGCGACGCTTGCGGGAACATTGGTGCAAACCGTGGCCGAAACGCTGGCCTGTGTTGCTATCGTAAACCTCATCCAACCAGGCTGTCCGATCTGCTTTGCAGCGTGGCCCTTCATCACTGACTTGCGCAGCGGGTCGTTCACCGGCGGCAGCGGCGAACAGGCTCTCATCGGGGCGGCAGCCATTCAGATGGGCAATTTCTATGGCCTTCCCACATCCGTTGGCGCAGGCATGACCGATGCCAAAATACCCGATGCGCAGTACGGGCTGGAAAAGGCACTGACCTTCGCGCTTGCTGCTCATGCTGGTGCAAATCGTCTATGCGAGTTCGGGGGGATGATCGGCAGCCTGATGGGGTGCAGTTTTGAAAGCATGGTCATCGATGACGAAGCGGGCGGCATGATCCTGCGATCGTTACGCGGGATAGAGGTCACAGATGAAACCATGGCGGTAGATGTGATCCATCAGTGTGCCATCGACCCTGGCCATTTTCTCGGCACCCCACACACGCTGAACTATATGAACACCGAATTTGTCTACCCTCGGCTTATGGATCGTGAGCGCACAGATACATGGGAAAACGAAGGCAAAACAGACTTACTGGACCGCGCCCGTGACAAGGCAAATTCTATTCTAAACAGTCATTTCCCTAACTACTTCGGCGCTTCGGACACTCAGGTGCGCGAAGAATTCCCCATTGTAATGAGCACAGAAAGCATGGCCCACCATGGACAACTCTAACGCCAAGCAATGGGACAACGATCACTTCCTGCACCCGTGGGAAGGGATGGAAGCTTTGGGCAAAAACAACCGTACTTTTGTCGAAAGTGCCAGCGGCATCCATGTGGTGAACGAAAAAGGCGAGCGCTTGATCGACGGACCGGGCGGCATGTGGTGCACCCAGATCGGTTATGGGCGAGAGGAGATGGCCGAGGCCATGGCTGAGCAAGCTCGGAGTCTTGCCTATTTCTCGCCTTTCAACAACACCAACTCGACTGCCACGCGGTTCGCACGCGAAATCGCCAAACGTGCACCTGGCGATTTGAACAATGTCTTTTTTACCACCGGCGGTTCCACCGCGGTGGATACGGCTATCCGATTTGTCCATTTTCGAAACAACCTTTTGGGTCGACCCGAGAAGAAGAAAATCATTTCCAGGCAAAAAGCCTATCATGGAAGCACATACTTGGCGGCGAGCGTCAGTGGAAAAGAGCGTGACCGGCTTTGGCTCGACAAGGCCGATGACCTTGCACATTTCCTGCCAGACGTGAATCCGCTCTACCGTGCACCTGGTCAAAGCGAAGAGAGCTTTCTGAAAGAGAAAGTTTCCGATCTTGAAAATGCCATTTTGGCGATTGGCCCAGAAAATGTTGCCGCTTTTATCGCCGAACCGGTTCTGGCATCTGGTGGCGTGATAGTGCCGCCAAAGGGATATCACCAAGGCTGCCTAAACATCTGCAAGAAGTATGATGTTCTGTATATCTCCGACGAAGTGGTGACGGCTTTTGGGCGATTGGGCCATTGGTTTTCCTCAGAGGCTATTTTCGGCATTCAACCAGACATAATCACCTGCGCCAAAGGTATGACCTCTGGGTATGCGCCGATGGGTGCCGCGATTATCTCTGACCGATTGATCGCAGACGTTACAGGAAAAGATGCTACCTTCTCAAATGGCTACACCTATTCTGGCCACCCGGTTAGCGTGGCCGCCGGACTGAAAAGCATGGAGATCATTGAACGGGAAGAGCTTCTTGAACACGTTCGAATAGTCGCTCCGGTTTTTCAGGATCAGCTGCAGCATTTGCGACAGATTGACATCGTCGCCGATGTGCGCGGGACGGGGTTGATGGGATGCGTACAATGCTCAGTCGATGGTGATCCCCGGAGCGATCTGGGATGCGACTACGAGATTGGCGGCCAGATCGATATAGAATGCCAAAAACGTGGGTTATTAGTTCGACCTGTTATCAACATGTGTGTTCTTTCACCGCCCCTTATCATCAGCGAAAGTGAAATTGAGCAGATGTTTTCTATCTTGCGCAAAGGGCTTGAAGCGACACGAACGTGGCTTGGCGGAATCAGTGAACAATGAAGAGCTTGCGCCACTGTTGTGGATGTCCGCAGACCGGGATGCCACTGCAGCATTTGTATTCCGTCCTAAATGTCCTGTGTGGGTGGCGCCTGCATTGCAAGTGTTTTCTACGTTGATAGCGGCGGTCCGTCAGTACTGTCGTGTGTTCGGCCTGTTCACGCAGCCATTGTTGTCGGCTGCTGGCCTTGATGAGTTCCGCAAGTAAGGTTCCTATCGGCTAAACGACCTCGGTTTGGGCCGCGACATTCGTCGGAGTGTCCTGGCTTTTGGTTGACTTAAGTCCGCATCATCACATCAAACGTCTTGCATCTCTGGGCAGGTCGGCCTGTTCAGGCGGTCGGCTGCCGGTACTCCTGTTGTTTCGTCAGTATCGCCCAGATGATCCGGGCGCTCTTGTTGGCCATGGCGACTGTCGCCAACCGAAACGGTTTCTCTGCGAGGATTCTGGCGCTCCAGATATCTATGCGCTCCGGATGCTTCCTGCCCATCAGGGCACGGGATGTCATGCCGGTGATCAGGAGCTTTCGGATGTAGCGGTCGCCCTTCTTGGTGATCTTGCCGAGCTTTTCCTTTCCGCCGCTGGATTTGTTGAGCGGGGTCAGCCGCAGCCAGGCCGCAAGATCGCGGCCAGTCCGGAATTGCTTAGCATTTCCGATGGTCGCCACGATTGCGGAGGCGGTAATCGAGCCGACGCCCGGCATGCGCATCAGGCGCCGGGCGCCGGCATCCAGCAGCGCATGCTTCTCGATCATCTTTGAATAGCCTTCAACGCGCTCGTGAACGCCAAGAAACTGGTAGCAGACTGTGCCGAGAATGCCGCTCGCCAGATCCGGCATGTCGGGCCGTTCCCCTTCAAGGTGGCGTTTGGCGAAGGCAATCACAGCCTCGATCCCGCTCCGCAGCACATGGCCGAATTCGCGCAGAAGGCTTCGGATCATATTCGCCAGCTGCGTGCGCTACCGGACTGCGAGATCCCGCGTGCGGTGCAGCGCCAGGATTGCCTGCTGGTCTTCGGATTTCACTTCGACGAACCGCATTGTTGGCCGACGGACGGCCTCGCAGATCGCCTCGGCATCAGCGGCGTCGGTCTTGCCGCGCTTTACATAGGGTTTGACATAGGCTGCTGGCATTAGGCGTACATCATGGCCCAGCCTGCTGAGTTCACGGCCCCAATAGTGGGCGGAGCCGCAGGCTTCAATGCCGACAACACAGCGCGGAAGGGCCTCGAAAAACGCAAGCAGCTTCGGGCGCTTGATCTTCTTGTTGAATATCTTGCGGCCAGCGGCCGAAATTCCATGAACCTGGAACACGTCCTTGGCCAGATCCAGTCCAACTGTTTTAACTGTCATTGGGTGGCTCCTTTCCTAGCAGTCAAAGACAACTGCAGTATGGCGCATCGCGACGCCGGTGGAGCAGGAGCCACCCACTCCATCCGCAATGGGCCGACTGTGATTGGGATAAACTATACGTGCGTGCCTGTTTTTTAGTTCCGGAAGAACCGAAATGCACTCGTTCCGGCATCCCAAAGGTCCAGAAACCGCGCATAGTAGTGCTCACGCGCGATAAAGGGTCTGTAGCTGGCATCAGCAAGTTCCGCCTCGAGCGTGCCGATCAGGCGTAAAAGGCGTCGGCGGTGGATGCCAAGGTGGCATTGCACCGGATCGGCCAACATACCTGCGAACGCAGCTATAACCGACCCGATCATGACAAGCCCGGCAACCGTGGCGGTGATCAGGCCAGGTGATGCTCCCGCCGGAAATACGCCGTACCACATCCCTCCAATTGTTTGGCCCAGTGGAAATTCCGCGATCGCTGTGGACCTTGCCATGGCTTCGGCAATACCCGGTGCCATTGACAGCGCACCTGGCGTTATCGCCTGAAAGACTAGAGCACCGATACCAAGCATGCAGACTACAGTGGTCATTTCAGCCACGGCGAACCGTGTTCCCACGTATTCAGAAATTGCGCATGCAATTCGATGGCCAAGAGCCTCGGCATCTGCTGTGTTCTTGCGTTTGCGTATCATTTCACGGAATTCGGGCGCTGCAAGCACCGTTTGCGACAACGCATCAGAATCGTATGCCACTGGCAGCTGCAGCAGATCGGTTACTATGCAGGCCTCTACCCTACGAGCCACGGTAGTGCGCAGCAAGATGCGTCGTGAAGCCAATAAGTCCGCGCCTGCGCTCCATCCAATACGACAGAATAGGAACGACGCGATGCGCGTCAGTACATATGCCGGTGACAGCATCACATTTATTGGGGCTCGAATAATGTCCAAGCCGAGCGCTGATCGATGTAGGCTAAGTGTTCCGGGCCAAGTGAAATGTCTCGTAATAAACTCATCAACTTTCGCCCGTCGGTCTGCGAAGTAGTCACGGTGCTTCGATGATGAAGCTATGTCGGATGCAATGGTGGGGGTTGATGATGAAAACATGGCAGTTACCCTGCATATCCCTCACACTGAGCAACGAAGAAGCGCTTTCCTTACTGCTTCTTGTATTGGAGCGCTTGCTTCCGATCTAGTAGTTACATCTCACGTTAGCACATAGTTGCTGCAAGGCGTTGGCGAGGTTTCACATTGGAGCGTCCACGTTCTGTTTTCAACGCGTCAGTAACAGTGTTCCTTCGAAAGTTTCGCGGCTATGACCAGATCAATCGCGGCGCGAGAACCTGACTGTGCACTTTGTGCGTTTCTGGCGGAGAACCACCAATGTTGAGATTGTTGCGGTACCGAGCAATCCTAAAGCTTCCAAACCCGGCTGGCATGAGGAACTGATCCCCAAGCAATATTGGTGGTTCCCTTTTTGCTCAAGAGCTCGAAATTGAGTTCCTTTGCCCCACAGATTCGCGACGGACCAGAGCTGCTTCTTCGAGATAGCCGCACCTAGGGGCGTCCAGATTTTGTATATGGTCTAAGAGCAGGTTTGCCAGTTCGGCACCAGACTTTCGGTAGTCGACCGAATAACTCGTCAATCCAGGGGAGAAGCAATCAATCAAAGTATGATTTCCGAACCCAATTACCGAGACTTGTTCACCAACTGAAATCCCGAGTTCTCGGCACGCTGCATACACCCCAAAGGCAACAGTATCACTTTCACACAAAAAAGCTGTCGGGGGGTTGCTCGACGACAGCAGGACTTGAGCAAACTGTTTGGCATCTTGCACGCTTGAACTGTTATTACTCTGAAACCCTGGTACTATGGCCAAATCAGATTGGCTCATCGACCGATGAAAGCTGTGTAACCAATGATCGGGATCAATGTTGCTCTTATTGAGCCCGACAAACGCAATTCTGGTATGTCCGCTGTCTTTAAGAATAGACACAGAGTTTGCGATGCAACCATCGATATCGACATCGCAATACAGGCTGCTTAAACCGTCGACATGGCCATAGGTGACAAAAGGCATCCCATATTCGGATAACATTTCAATGCGTGAATCGTTAGTCGCCGGAGTGGGTATGATGCAACCATCGACGCGTTTTTCTTGAATGATCAGGCGCTGAATTTCTGAAAGCCTATCAAGACCGTTCGTCGAACAAACAGTCAATGTCCAATCTTTGGACAGGAGCTCGTTGCTAATCCCTTCAATCAATTCAAGTGTTGCTAGTGCATTCGCTTCCTCATACCCCTGCGGCAAAATAATGGCTGCAGACTGGCTCGTACCTGTCTTAATGGATCTGGCGATTGCTGACGGATGGTAGCCAAGTTTTTTCGCGGCATCTTGCACTCTTTGCTTTGTTTCCGCAGATATGTCGGAATAGCCGGAAAGCGCTCGCGAGACGGTGCTCTTAGAAAGCCCGGTATGTTCGGACAGGTCTGCAAGGGTTGTTACCCTTGGGCCAACCTTTCTTGAATGCTTTTTCTTGTTTCCATCCGACATAAGGCTGTTCGATAACTACGGGGTAAAAGATGTCGAGATGCCAGGGTGCAACGCATATTAGTCCTTCGTTCCACGCGCTGGACGAGTATCGACCTGCTGCTGTAACATTCTGAGCTGAAACACTTTTAAGGGTTGGACACGGCTCCTGAAGTTTCTCGCACTTTCAACGTTGCAGAGTATTCGAGATGCCGAACAGGGAGGTTTGGTGTTCTCAGTCGGTCCAACAGGACCTCGGCCAATCGCGTGCCCAGCATTTTTGGGTTGATCGCCATCGTGGTGAGGCCGGGGGTCGCGATACCGGCATCCTCAATGTCATCGAAACCCACGACGGAAAAATCATGTCCCGGCGCTAGCCCGGATCGGATCAGTCCAAGGCAGGCTCCAAGCGCTACAACATCACCATTGCAAACGATGCTCGTCACCTCAGGATGCTGCTTTCGGAGTGCTGCTATTGCATCAAAGCCAGCGCGTTTGTTGTCGTCACAGGGCCAAATAATCGGTTGCACGCCATCCAACGGCTTTAGAGCGTCCAAGTATCCTGCTATACGCTCCTCGCGCACGGATGTTTGCTCGGTTCCGCCAAAATAGGCGATGTGCCTGTGCCCTAAATCGATCAAATGCTGTGTCGCCTGAATCAGAGCTTCGGTGTTTAGAACGCCGACATAGTCAAGAGACTTCGACACTTTCCGCATAAAGGTGACAGTGGGCACGTTATGAGCATTTATGAGCTCCAACGAGTCTTCTTTTGTTTCGAGTGCCGGAACCCAGATCAATCCCCCGCGACCAAATCGGATGCAGGCTTCCATGAGGCGGTCCTGGCGCTGAAGATCGCCTTGCGCATCGAGGATCGAAACCATGAAGCCTTCGGACTCAAGAAGGTCAACGGCGCTGCTGACAACTTCCGAGTTAAATGGGTTCGCCAGCTTATTCAACATAAAGCCGACTTCGCGATTTTCGCCTGATCGCATAGTGGCTGCTGCGTGATTTGGGACGTATCGCAATCGCTTTGCGGCGTTCAGGACTTTCTGCCGCGTTTGCTCTGAAATTCGCCCAGTGTCGCGCATGACCTGACTGACGGTGGGGACCGATACGCCCGCTTCTTTGGCAACGCTAGATAGGGTGGGCTTTTTCATCATGGCAGCTGTTTTTAGATATAACGTTCTTCTAAATTTGCAGGGGACTCAAAAAAATATCAAGTAAAATATAAAAAACACAAAATGGCCTCGGGCTTGACTCCTGATATAACGTTGTATCATAGTGCTTCCATTCGCCATAGGCTAATCCAAGTTCGTCGGCGAGGGAGGGAGGTTGCCAGTTGTCGGTCAACCTCAGGCATAACGGAGGAAAACATGTCTATTCATTCGAAACTGGCGGGTGCCGTATCCGGTGTTGCCATGCTTGTCGGCGCCGCTGCCGTACAAGCGGAAACTCTGTTCTGGTCAACGCAGGCCCGACCTGCTGAAGAAGCTCAGGCGATGCGGACCGAGGTCCTTGGAGGCTTTAATGGCGAAGTTGATTACCAGCCGAACGAAGATGGGCCGTGGCTGACACGTCTGCAAGCCGAACTGCAAGCTGGTTCGGGCAGCATTGATTTGCTGGGGTCCTTGCATGGTAACTTCTCGGCGATGAACCCCGAAGACCTGATGGATCTCGGCGAACTGGGCGTCTCGTCGGCCTCAGACACATTTAACGATCTGGCCAAGCTTGGAACTGACAGCCTTCACTACATGCCATGGATGCAAGCGAGCTACATCATGGCCGCGAACACTGAAGCGCTGCAGTACCTGCCCGACGGTGCAGATATCAATGCGTTGACCTATGACCAGTTGATCGCCTGGGCGGCCAATGTTGAAGAAGCGACCGGCCAGAAGAAATTCGGCTTTCCTGCGGGTCCCAAGGGGCTGAAGCACCGGTTCTTCCAGGGCTACCTCTATCCGTCCTACACAGATGGTGTTGTGCGTACTTTTGCGTCGCCGGAGGCCGTGACGGCATGGGAGAAATTCAAAGAGCTGTGGAGCCATACAAACCCTGCATCGACCAACTTCTCTTTCATGCAGGAACAGCTGTTGAACGGCGATGCCTGGATCGTTTTCGATCATACCTCGCGTTTGGCGCAGGCCTTCAATGAGCGCCCTGACGACTTCGTCGCCTTCCCGGCACCTGCGGGTCCGACTGGTCGTGGTTTCATGCCTGTTCTGGCTGGTGTTGCCATCCCGCGTACCGCACCGGACGCCGAAAGCGCGAAAGCTCTGGTGACTTATCTGATGCAGCCCGAAACACAAATTGCGACGCTGAAGGCCACAAATTTCTTCCCCGTGGTTGAAGTAGAATTGCCGGACGACCTGCCGCCTTCGGTCAAGGCCGCAGGAGAAGCGGTCGCCACAATGAGCGGATCGGCAGACGCCAATCCTGGACTGCTGCCTGCCGGTTTGGGCAGCATGGGTGGTGATTTCAACCGTGTCTATGTGGACACGTTCGAGCGCATTGTATTGGCGGGGCAACCCATCGAGCAGGTTCTGGATGATCAAAAGAAACAGCTCGAAAAGATCATGAACGAAACTGGCGCTCCCTGCTGGGCTCCTGATGCGCCTTCAGACGGCCCATGTCCCGTCGAATAAGTCCAAACAAATAGGTGGGCCGCTTTGCCGGCGGCCCGTTTCCCAGCATTTTCTCAATTTAAAGGAGCGGTCCGATGGAAGCGCGGCTATTGCCATACTTTCTGATCCTCCCGGTGACCCTGTTTCTCTGTCTGTTTTTCCTCTACCCGTTTGTGCTGGTTGCGCAGGAGGCGTTTGGAACAGAGAACGGTTTCTCACTGGATAACTTTCGCGAGGTTGTGAGCTACTGGAAGTTCCCGATCTCGATGAAGAATACATTCCTTCTGGCCGCTGCTGTCGTGCCGATCCAGCTGGCACTGTCCCTTCTGATGGCCACGATGGTCACGAAGATGCAAAAGGGCCGCGATCTGGTTCTATATATTTGGACAATTCCGCTTGGCATATCTGACCTTGCTGCCGGTATCATCTGGCTGGCGATCTTCGAGCAATCGGGTTTCCTGAACTCGATGATGGTAGGACTTGGTGTCACGGACCAACCTGTAAGCTTGCTTAGCTATCAATCCCCGTGGATTGTCTTCCTGGCGATCATGCTGGCCGAGATTTGGCGTGCGACCGCGATCATGCTTGTGATCCTGGTGGCGGGCATCGGATTGATCCCCAAAGAATATTATGAGGCCGCCGATGTGTTTGGAGCCTCTCGGTGGAAGCAATTCACCCGGATCACCCTGCCAATGTTGCGTCCATCGCTGCAAACAGCATTGATCCTGCGCGTCATTCTGGCTTTTGAAGTCTTTGCTGTGGTCGCAGCGCTCGGTGGCACGCTCTTCCCAGTGCTCATGGGCGAAATCTATGCCTACCAATTTGACCTGCAAAATGGCGGCGGAGCAGCTGCACTGGCGATCATCGTTCTGATCATCTCGATCGTCTTTACTCTGCTCATCATGCGCGCACTGCGTGTCCCGAAAGGAGCAACGATATGACCGCTGTAGCTGATGTTGTAGCCCCTGACGCCCGAAAGGCGGGCAGGGGGATCTACCGGGCCGGAGTGATATTGCTGTGTGCCTGGGTGATCGTACCTCTCTACCTGTTGTTCGTGAACACGATGTCTTCGCCGGAAACGGTGAACAGCTTCCCGAAGAGCTTCATTCCGGAGTTCAATATGGGATCCATAAACTTCTTCATGGGGTTCCAGGGGATGCTGATGGCTTTGTGGAACTCGGTGGTAGTTGCTGTGCTGACGATGGTGATGTCAATCACCATCGGAGCGCCGGCAGGTTACGCTCTCTCTCGGTTTGAATTTCGAGGGAAAGAGCTGTTCCGGTTGCTGATCTTGCTGACGCGGGCTTTCCCGCTTCCGCTTCTGGCGCTTCCACTTGCGGTTCTCTTTATACGCACAGGGCTGGATGACACGGCCTTTGGCCTGTCTCTTGTGCACACGACCCTGGCGATTCCGTTCGCGGTGCTGATCACTTTCTCGCTCTTCTCGGGCATTCCGTTGGAACTGGAGGAAGCAGCCTGGACTTTGGGCTGCACGCGCCTGACCGCATTTACCAAGGTGATCCTACCTCTAGTGTTACCTGGGATCACGGCCTCGGCGATCTTCGCCTTCGTGATTTCGTGGAACGAAGTGTTCGCGGCGGCCGTGCTGACCATCGAGAACCGGACGCTTCCCGCGTTCCTATTGCAGACATTGGGCGAAGCTCCGTTGCACCTGAAATTCGCAGGCGGCTTCATCCTCGTGGTGCCTGCACTGATCTTCATCTTCGCTGTGCGCAAATATCTCTTTGCCATGTGGGGCATCGCCAACCGCTGAGCGGTGGCTGAAAGGAAACTGTTATGGCTGAAATACAGATCAAAAACGTCGCCAAGAGCTTTGGGTCTTACCAAGCTCTGCACGACATCAACCTGACCATCGCAGACCAGGAATTTATGGTCCTTCTGGGGGCTTCTGGCTGTGGTAAGTCTACACTCTTGCGTATCATCGCCGGACTTGAGACGGCTACAACCGGTGAAGTCTGGATCGGAGGGCGTCGTGTGGATCACCTATCGCCCAAGGATCGCGGCATTTCGATGGTGTTCCAGAACTATGCGGTCTTTCCACACCTGACGGTGTTCGAGAACATTGGCTTTGGACTGCGGATGCAAAAATTGCCCGATGACGAAGTTAAACGCCGCGTCGAGCGTACGGCAGGGTTGATGCATATCGAGCAGCTCTTGAAGCGCTATTCGGGTGAGCTGTCAGGTGGTCAGCGCCAACGGGTCGCAGTTGCCCGTGCATTGGCAATGGAGCCGGACGTAATCCTGATGGACGAACCGCTTTCGAACCTGGACGCACTGTTGCGGATGGAAATGCGGGCTGAGCTAAAGGGCGTTTTGGCCGAAAGCAAAACCACCGCCATCTATGTGACCCACGACCAAGTCGAAGCCATGTCCATGGCCGACCGGATCAGCGTCATGCATCAGGGCAAAATCGTTCAGGCAGCCTCGCCCATCGAGGTTTACAGGGATCCAGCGGCCGAGTTTGTGGCCAGTTTTATCGGCAACCCGCCGATGAATTTCCTCCCCGCTGAAGCTGCGGGCTCTGGTCGCTGGACCGTCGCAGGGCAAAACTTTGACGGCCCGGCAAGTGGCAAAGATCTGAAATGGGCCATTCGCCCGGAAGATCTGCGCGTTGCTGATGCGGGCTTTGGTGCGCGCGCTAAGGTCGTTGAGCCTTTGGGCGCACATTTGCTGGTGACTTGTGATGTCGACGGGCACCAGTTCCGCGCTGTATTGGACAGTGAACTCAACGTGAAGCCGGGCGACGTAATTACACTGGCACCCCAAGAAGGCAGGGGACGTTGGTTTGACCCGGAAACCACTCTGGCCGTCGCCTAAGGGAGAAGCAGGATGAGCCAAGCGCTGATTGATCGGGCCCGTGACATTATGGAAGGAAATGACCGGGGCAGCTATACTGTGCCAACCCACGGTCTCTATCCGTTCCAATGGAACTGGGACAGCGCCTTGTCTGCGCTTGGATTTTCGCATTTTGACATGGACCGGGCCTGGGTCGAAGTCGAGACTCTCATGGCGCATCAGTGGGATGACGGTATGGTGCCCCATATCGTTTTCCACGAACCTGATGACGGGTATTTTCCCGGTCCCGATGTCTGGCAAACCGGCCAAGTCGTACCCACGACCGGGATCACTCAGCCAGCGGTCGCTGGCTTGGCTTTACGCAAGCTTTACGACCGCTCTGATGACAAAGCTGTCGCGCGTGCGCGTCTGGGCAGGCTCTTACCGAAAGTCCATGCATGGCATCAGTGGTTTTATCGCAACCGTGATCCCGAAGGCACTGGGCTGGTGGCGATCCTGCACCCATGGGAGTCTGGTCGGGACAATTCTGTAGATTGGGACGAGGGGTTGGAGGCCGTGCCAACTGAGGGCGTAACCCCTTTTACCCGGCGCGATACGGCACACGCCAATCCCGAACACCGCCCGACTGATGATCAGTATCAAAGGTATATCTGGTTGGTTGAGCACTTCCGCGAATTGGGATGGGACAATGCGAAACTGCATGACGCCTCACCATTCCGACTGGTTGACCCGGGCTTTAACGCCATCCTGATAAGGTCCTGCGACGATGTCGCTGAATTGGCCGAAATCTTGGGCATTCCGTCGATGGCTTCCGAAGCCCGTAATATGGCTGCCAAGGGCCGCGCAACGCTGGAAAACTTATGGAATCCAACGCTTGGGCAATATTCGTGTTACAACCGTGCCGCGAGTAGATTGCAGGACACGCCAACGGTCGGTGGCTTACTTGCGGCAATTGCGCACGTGCCCAACGGACGCGCCGAAGCGCTGGCTCAAAGGATCGAATTGTTGGCCGAGCGATGCGATTATCTGGTGCCCAGTCACGATCCGGCGGATGACGCCTTTGACAGCAAACGCTATTGGCGTGGGCCAACATGGTTGGTCGTGAATTATTTGATCGCGGAAGGTCTGGCCCGGTCGGGACAGAACGCTATGGCGCAGCGCATCCTGGCTGACAGCTTGCGCCTCATCGAGAAAAGCGGCTTTGCGGAATACTATGATCCAGTCAGTGGGGAGCCATGTGGCGGCGGAGACTTTACCTGGACGGCTGCAATGGTAATCGAAATCCTCAAGGCTCAAAAAGTGGCTGCATGAAACGCTCACGTATCAACGAGGTTATGGCGTACGCAGACGACGTAATTCGCTCTCACGGTTTCACGTTACCACCTTTCGCTTATTGGACACCCGAGGAGTTCAAGGCACGTGAACGTGACGTCCGTCACGTGATCGACGCGCGTTACGGCTGGGATATCACCGACTATGGTGCCGGTGACTTTGATAGGATGGGCCTGTTTCTTTTCACGCTGCGCAACGGTCTACAGAGTGATTTGGCCAAAGGCGGCGGCATGTGCTACGCCGAGAAGCTCCTGATTTCACGGCAGGATCAGCTGTCGCCAATGCACACGCATGTTCTAAAGGCCGAAGATATCATCAACCGCGGCGGCGCGACGCTGGTCGTTGAACTCTTCGGCTCGGACGACGCGGGCGGTTTTGCAGAAGACCGCGGTGGAGTGGTCTGGTTGGACGGCATCCGCCACAACTTTGGTCCGGGTGAGAAACTGCGCCTGGCGCCCGGTGAAAGCGTCACTTTACGCCCTGGCGATTGGCACGCGTTCTGGGGCGAAGGCGGGGACGTTCTGATCGGTGAGGTCTCGACCGTCAATGACGATGAAACAGACAATGTCTTTCGTGAGCCCATTGGACGTTTCTCTGAGGTTGAGGAGGATACTTTTCCAACACATCTTTTGGTCAGCGACTACTCAAAATGGTTTGGCTGATTGATGAAACCGATAGTGACGATCTGGCGCTGGAATTGGAAAGTTCCTTATTGAACGATCTGAGCCGCCAGCAGTCGCAAGGTGTCAACAGTACAATTGAACTTGTCTGCCAAAAGGATGGAGTTCTGAAAGGCGGGCTTTTGGGTACAACATCTTACGGTTGGTTCTTGCTAAAAGTACTTTGGGTGGCCCCACCATTTCGGCGTCAGGGGCTGGCAAGAGCCCTGTTCGACCGCGCTTGTACTTTGGCCAGGGCAAGAGGCTGTCATAGCGTCTGGCTCGATACCTCAAACCCTAAGGCCCGACAGGTCTATCTTCGTTGGGGATTTGTACAGTTTGGCCATCTGGAAAACGGGCCGGATAAGACGCCTCCAGAGCACTGTCGTTGGTTTTTGCAACGTTTAATTATTTGACCCTCCGTGCGAAGCCTAAGAGTGCATAATCGGCTACTCACAACGGATTTGCTGCAGAGTTTAGTTGAGGTGTGTCACACCGCGGTTGCAAAGCGCATACAACAGTTATTCGAGAGGGAAACACCGAGGCAGGTTTTGTCCGCAGACCGTTGGTTCGCCAGACACCCATGTTTGCAGCTGCGGCGAATGGCGGCTTTGGCGGGCGCATTGCAGCGATCTCGGATTTTGCTCAATGGCAGGTTTGGGCCGTTCGCTTCTGATGACAATGGCGACCCCGACGGAGGATCCTGAGCCGCGCATAACAGGACCGAATTTGAGCTTGGTCTAGAAATATGACTCTGAAGAGAGCCATACTCGCCGTCATCTTTCGGAATTGAAGAGCCTGAATGGTGCTATTCTCACCTTTGACAGTATGCCCTTCAAATTGCAGGGTCAGTTCGTAGGCGTTTTAGCAACGGAAAGTTTGTCATGATCGCGGCTGTCTTGAGCGCTAGGATACGTTTTGCCTGTCTTCTGCCAATATCACTCTTCCTTTGCTTTTGCGCATCGAACGCAGCGTCGCAGTCTTTTGTACCCGAGGTACTTCTCACTCAAGAGGTCGTCCAGCGGCTTAAGGCTCAGCGGCACACTGATGCAAAGTTTGATTTGAAGTACAAAGAGCTAATTAAAGAGGCGAATGCGCACCTCAGATCACCTACGATCGTCGACATACTTCAAAAAGAGCAAGGCGAGATACATCAGGCTTTTGCGGGTTTTGGCGAAAGGCCTGTTGAACGCCTGACGACATTGGCCATGGCGTGGCGTTTGACGGGTGACAAACGCTATGCCGAGCGAACCCGGATGGAGCTACTACAACTTTCCAACTTGGACAACTGGCACCCTGAGAATTTTCTGGGTCTTAGCAGGGTCGCATTGGCTGTCTCCATTGGGTATAGCTGGATAAACGAGTCCCTCAATCCCCAAGATCGTCAAGCCATTGAGACCGCGTTGATCGAAAAGGCATTGAAGCAAGCCGACAAGATCTATGATCTGGACGGGCTATATTTCGATCACGGCTGGGTAGAGCCGCAACGTTGGGTCGATCCAACGTCAATTCCCGAAATTTTACCTGATGGAACCGGAACTGCAGACATCACGTGGCCCGTCGCATCATTCAACTGGAATGTTGTATGCAATGCCGGAATGATCGTCGCAGCTTTGGTTGTTTCTAAAGCAGATCCCGACTTGGCCAGTCGTACTATACAACGCGCTCAAGGCTCTATTCGCAATGGGGTTTCCGTGTTTGCGCCGGACGGAGCATGGTCGGAAGGGCCAATGTACGGTGCTTTGGCGGCCCGAGACATGGCGATAACAATCGAGGCTCTGTATTCAGTTCTTGGCCATGACTTTGGGCTTTCAAATTCGGTCGGATTGGAGAGCTTTGGGGAGTTCATTATCCATTCCACAGGACCGACAGGAATGCTCTTCAACTTTGGTGATAGCAACACAAATACTGATCTGGTTGCGCTTTCTTGGCTGGCGTCATACTTTGGCCGACCAGGCTATGACGTTCAGGTTCTCGGCACTGTGCCGTCGTCCCATCCGGCTTTGGAATTGCTTTGGTGGAAACGCTTTGCGCTTGAAGCAAAACGTGTTCGTCAAACCGCCTATTGGGCGGGTGGGCTTGGTATCGTGACAATACGATCCGCTTGGGACGACCCAAGAGCTACGTTCGTAGGGCTTAAAGCCGGACCGCTCCGCAGTCATCACAACAATTTGGACGCAGGAACATTTGTTCTGGAGGCCAATGGCGTGCGGTGGGCTGTGGACTTGGGGATCGGAAACTACCAGCTACCGGGGTATTTTACCGATAAACGTTTTGACTACTACCGCACGGCTACGATCGGGCAGAACACCTTGACTTTTGGAGCGACTAATCAATCTTCAACCGGTCGAGCGCAAATCGAGGAGTTTGGCCAGTTTCCCGGGTTCATCTTCACCATCGCTGATCTTTCTGATGCGTACGAAAAATCTAAAAACACGATTATGCGTGGAATAGCTTTGGTGGATGATACAACTGTGCTGGTTCAAGATGAATTCACAAGCAACATTAAAGGCCGGGTTGCTTGGACGATGCATACGGAAGCGGACGTGTCTATTGACGGATCGCTTGCTACGCTCCGCCAAAACGGCCAAAGGATGCGTGTGCGCATTCTGTCTCCGAAGGCAGCAAAGTTTGTTCTGCGCTCGGCAAACCCATGCGAAACCGAATACAATTCAGACTGTAAGGATCAGAATCCGAACTCAGGCATCAAAAGGTTGATGGTTGACGTGAACCCGGATGATATGACCGGTACGCAAACCATTGCCATTGCTTTTGAGAGCAATGAGCAGTCACGAGATTTGACGGTTCTTCCACTACTGGAATGGAGCTTGGCAGCCAGCCTAACGCAAGAGATCCAAGAACAATAAAACTAAATTTTGACTAATAATGACCAGCCGGAGCAAAAACTTTTTGGCTTCCATCCCTTTCGCCAACAGAACTCAAATGGCGTGAAACTTCAGTTCCAGTTTAGAACACAAATAATAGAGTGGTTGCGATGTCCGCTTTGCGTAAGCTGCAATGCGGCGAAGACATACTGGCCAAAGGTCCGGTCGGGGCCGTCAAGGTCAAACCAATTCTCCAACTAGGAAGTAACACGCCGCGAACATTACTGAACGGGGCCGCCTGTTATGCCAAAACGATCTACAACGCGGTCTAGCGTATGGCGACAATGCGCGACGTCTTTTGCGGCGCTAGCTTTCATTCGCAGTAAGCCTGCCATGCGGCGGGGCAGAGGATACCAGCGGTCTAGATCAAGCCCGCAACGATCCAAGAGCATGAGCGGCAGGGTTTGCACGGCGACCACTTGGTTCATGTAGGCCTGTGCCGCAGATGCCCCGACCCAGGCATTGCGGTTTTCCCGAAACAGCGCTTCCAGATCAAGCGTATAGAATCCGTGGCCTCGGAGTTGGTTTCGATAGAGCAGATGCGTCGCGAAGAACCCTGAAACGCTTGTAAGGAAATGCAATGCGTTGCGTGCGTTGATCGACAAAATGCAATTGTTTGGCGACACAAGTGGCTTCGCATCGGCCAATGTCTGAGCGCGGAAAAAGCTGCCGGTGCAATTCACAAAAATACAGCCTTCCTGAACCGTAAGAGTCTCGCCACCGCGTAATCTCATTTCGGGGCCCGTCGATGTATCCACGACATCCGTCAGATAATCACAGTGAATTGCTTCTACGCCGTTTTGGATCCTTTCGTGCTCATCTTCAGACTGCAGTCCGTAAAGAAACACGCCGTTTTTTGTCTGCGGATCCGTCGAATGCTCCGCGCGCAGGTGGGCAAGCGTGTGATCTTCGTTTTCTCCGTCGAAATGTAGTGCAACATCGCGAAAAAGACGCGACACCAATTCACCGGACGTCCATCGCTTGAGACCGGTCGGGATGTACTTTGTCCGGTTGATGAAGTTCGTTCCCCGCCCATTGATCAGCGTGACGTTCCGATCGGGATCTTCGGCAAGTACCGCCAGAATCGTGTCCATCCCGGTCTTGCCGCCACCGATCACATGGACCTGCGCCCCGGGATGAACGGCCAATGTTCTACGCAGGTCCTGCGGAATGATCGAGACCACGTTCCGGCTGGAAAGCGACAAGGGTTCTGCCAGAGCGTAGTTCAGGCCCGGCGCATGTATCGCCCTGTTCGCACGTACGGTCTCTTTGCCTGCTTCAGCGCCTGCCGGGTGGTAGTCTATCTCTGCTACGGGCCCCTGGGCTGTAGCTACCTCTTCGCACCGGCTTACGGTCTGGCCGAACTCGGTGGTCAAAGAAACGCGTTCACGAACCAAGGTCAGAGCGCCGATCAGATGATCCCGCACCTCATCCCGCGCGGCCAGATAGTGACGTGGCTTACGCCAGTTCCATTTCAGGTTCCCCACCGTGAACATCGGATGCGGTTGATGCAAGCGCACGTAGTCATAGGCCGTGTTCCACATGCCGCCCGCCTTGTCCTTTTCGTCAAGCAAAAGAACCCGCGCTGTCTTGGGAAGATACTCACACGCTGCGTTGAGAGCGTTCAGACCTGCGATTCCGGCACCGACGACCACAAGGTCATAGTCCGTGTTCGATGCAGAAATTTCGGTATCAACGCGATCCTGATCGAGCATATGTGCCCCTAATGTTTCCCAAGCGTCATCTTGCCGGATCAGATCTGACATGTCTCGGGTAATTTTGCCCACGCGATCGGGAACAACCCAAACATCGGACAAGTTGGCGCGCGCAGAGGAGGCGATGGCTGCATCGTGGGGGAAGCACGAATCGGAGGCGCTTGCATTCACGCATTCGAGTGTGTTCACTTTCTTAGCCGTTTCAAAGGAACGATGTTATGAAGCTTTTTATCCATGGAGTGCCGGATACAGGTTACATGTGGGGCCCTCTGGTCGAGACCCTCGGCTTGGCCGAGGAAGAGTTTCTCGCGCCCACGCTACCTGGCTTTGATGGGGCGACACCAAGCGGGTTTGCCGCGACCAAGGATGCATACCTTGCTTGGGTGAGCCAGACATTGGAAGACACCGCAGCTGCACATGGACCGGTTGACATCGTGGGTCACGACTGGGGAGCGCCTCTGAGCGCCATGGCAGCGCAAATGAACCCAGAGGCGGTAAGGACCTGGACTGTCGTGAACGCGGTGCCGGAACCCAGCTACGAGTGGCATTCCCTGGCCCGGAAATGGCAAACGCCGATTTTGGGCGAGCTCTTCATGGCACTTGGCAGCACGAAGAAATTCCATCAGCAACTTATTGCTGCGGGCATGCCTGTAACCATTGCTGATCACGAAGCCCCGCGTATCGACAACCACATGAAACGCGCCATTCTAAAGCTCTACCGTTCCGCAAAAAACCCGGCAGAGTGGTCGGCAGATTTTTCAGGTATAGCTGATCGAGGATTGGTCATGTGGGGCGCTGATGATCCATTTGTACCGATCAAGTATGCAAAGAGGTTTTGCAATCGTTGGAGTATCTCTTTGGCCGATGAAGAAGGTGTTGGGCATTGGAGCATATGTGAATGCCCAGAGGTATTCGCAGTACACCTAAATGATCATTGGGACCGTTAATTCACTACTCGGATCGAGCATCGCCGCACGAGATGCTAGGGTAGCAGTATGATTGCCGATTTGATGCCAGCCGAATGCGCTTGAATGCGCAAATTTGCATAAAAGTCTGCTTCCGGAATGTCGAGAGGCAAGAAAATTTTATGGCTCAGTGTCTGCAACGGGCCGTCTGCGTGATCAGCTGGCAGCCGGGCCGGGGCCTGTGCTGTAACGGCACCGAGGTCCGCTCCGAGCCCAAAATGCCTGTTAACCAAACGGCCAAACTTGACAAGTATTCCACCAGCAGGGCCATGAGGCTGGCAGTTAGAACACATGGCGATGGTATATCCGTTTCAGATGGCAGATTTTGTACGCAAAATCTACACTGGCCGCAGATACTAACGCGCCGGGATGTAGCTGGACGGATTTCCGTCGCTGCCAGCGTTCACCATGTAGTATTGGTTTTTACTACTATCCCAGACCAGGAATGCGTCAGCATTGGCGGGTTTCGTCTGAGTGCCCCAAGGCGCCTGTATGGTTAGTTCGTTGTCCAGGTCGTAGCCAAGGGCGGAAACTCGTACCATCTCGACTGGTGTCGTCTTCAGCGCGCCGACAAGGCCGTCGGCTCTCTCAATGAACATTTTTTCCACTTCGGGCGCTATCGCCAGTCGCTCAACCAGACGGCCGTTCTTTTCCGCCACCGCGTCCAAGGCAACTAGTTCGTATTTTCTGTCAAATGTTTCTTTGCCTATGATGTAGAAATCGGTGCCGTCCTCGCGCATCTGCAAGGCGACAATTGAGCCCTTGTTCTCGGCCAAATATTCAGCGTCATAGCCTGTGGAATCAACGCTACCCAGTGCGCTGCGGATCGGCTCCGGGATATCCTCAAGTTTGTCGCCGGTCAGTTGCCATCCCAATATTGGACGGTCCTTGATGTAAATTTCGGTCTCCGGTTTGTGTTCGGCCACGCGCAAAGCCAACATCTGCTGGTCTTGGACAGGCAATCCTTCAGCAAGAGTAGGAGAGACCGACAGATGCAAAGCAGTCACAGCAACCACCATTGTGCGATTAAGTAGTTTCATGATTTCACTCTCCTTTCAGTTCTCATCCTAGAATATAGGTTTTGGCAGGCCTTTTTTCAGAAAGGACATGGTGCCTCTCTCTCCCCTTCAACTTAATCCTGCCTCTATTGGAGCGAGATGTCAGCTTTGTCCCACACACCCGACCTTCGCCCCCTATTGCGAACCCTCTTCACTACAAAACAAATCATGGACCACGCGGACCATGCGATACACGCGCTTGTCAATGATGCTGTAATACACAGATTTGCCGTCCCGCCTGTCGGCTACCAGTCCCTCTAAACGCAAGCGAGTGAGCTGTTGGGATGCTGCGGCTTGTCTGATGGACAGCAGCTCCTGAATGTCGCGTACCGATTTTTCGCCAGTGGTCAGATAGCAGAGAATGAGCAAGCGTCCCTCGTGGGAGATGGCCTTCAAAAAGTCTGAAGCTTCTTGCGCTTTTTTCATCCATTTCAGCTTGCAACAAGTGACTCCTCAATGAGAATTCAGAGTCCAAACTCTGGGAATCTGTCTGGCCTCGTCTTTGACGTGAACAACATACACGGCACCAGCCAAGATCGCACCGAAGATCACAAGGTTCACTGTCAAAGCCCTTCGCACGCCTCGCCTGTAGTTCCGCCCTTTCCATGTTCCGCGAAACTCATCCGGTTTACGAGCTCTAGGGTTGGTATGTTCAAAGCGCCTGGGCACACCCGCTCCTATTGTGGACTCTCTTCTACAACATCAAAGAACAGCCACAGAACAATCATCGATCCGAATGGCGACCAGCAAAGCGAGATGATCCACCACGGCCAGGGGCTGTGTCCACGATCTCTGGCGATGTCGCCTACGACGGAGAAAATCAGCCACGTGATCAATATAACGATCAATATGCCGATCAGAGCTAGAGGAAATTCCACGATCTGCTCCATTTTGTGAACTTTCGAAGGTCTGCCGTGAGCCCAAATTGACCGATGTTGCACGATGCCCCAACGACAGGAATGCGCAGAAAGCTGACTTTGCAAATTTACGAGAACCGTACGAAATTACCTTTCACGAAGTGACGAACACGCTGCCACACAATCAGGCAAACCTTCCGCTCGCTGGTTTCCAAAGGACTCTCTGTGCGGAACCCGGAATTGCTTTAAGGTTGCGTACACATCGTTACTTCCTCACTTTGCGACAAAGCTATCCATAGCAAGATTGAAAGAAAATTGAATGAAACGTCTTTTTCCAACTCTGCCGGAGAACGCAACACTTGGAAGTGTCTATCAGGCTTTTCCAGACAAACTTTCTCCACTTTGTGCGTACGAAAGCCTTGTGATGCGGGGCGAGAGCGACCTCTCGGTTGCCGAGCGTGAATTAATCGCAGCCTATGTCTCGGGCTTGAATGCTTGTGCCTATTGTCATGGGGCGCACACCGTATTCGCCAAGGCCTACGGTATTGGTGTCGAGACAATCGAGGCACTGATGGAAGACCGTGATACGGCACCTGTCGAGGATCGTCTCAAACCGTTACTGGCATACATTGAAAAGCTCACTGTCTTGCCATCACGCATGACGGAAGCCGACGCAAAAGCAGTCTATGCGGCAGGCTGGTCAGAGAGTGCTTTGTTTGATGCTATCCAAGTGTGCGGTGTCTTTAATCTCGTGAACCGCTTCATTGAAGGAACAGGTGTCCAAAGTCCTGGCAACGATCCAAGACAAGCGGACGAAGCCACTTTGAACCGATACCGCAGCGACACCTTCTACACCGATTTCGGCCGGGAAAATGGCCTCGACATTCCTTAAATTGATGCCGTGTCAAGCCGCTCAATCTGAATGTACATTGCAAGATAGGCAAGAGCAGCTATACGCATAGCAGCACGGGTCGAGTATCCAATTTCCACGTCAAACTGGCTTTTTTGCGGCATGCCTTGCCAACAAAAAGGATAGGAACCGTTACTTTCCGGCGTTCATAGTCTCCCAGTTGGCATTTGCTTGTTCGATCCTATCGTCGGAGTTTGCGACAAATTCGGACGCGACAGCTTTTGAGAAGTTAAGATATAGCTTTCCGTCAATCACCGCGAAGGCCTCTGGATCGATTGGCGCGCGGTTTCCCAAAGCCATTCCCCCGCTACAGAACCCACCATAACGGGGCGCATAGCTTTCTGGTGAGCCTTGAAATACCGCAAGGTGTTCGGGCGTTGAAAAGCGCCATCGGATTCCACGCCATTCATGCTCATAGTCTTCGGAACCCTCAATTGCGCGTTCCTCCGTGAAATAGGCCACCACATCGTAGCCTTTAACTGCGAGACCTCCCGGTCGTGCATTGATCAAGTCTTCCGCGATAGCATCGCCGGTGATTACACCTAACAGTCCAGTCGCTATCACTATCCGTACCAGCGCGTTCATGATCGCCTCCCAATGTCCGCGGTATGTTACCATAAAGCCTGATCCATCGCGACAATGAGGAATCACAACCACATGAGCGACAGACGTATGATCGCTGAAGTGCCCTCCTCGGGCCGCCGCCTGGCCGCAATCATGCATGCGGATGTTGTGGGATACACTGCAAAGGTCGCCGCAGATGAAACGACAACGCTGGGATTATTAAAAGATGGCCATGCCGTTGCTGAAGTTATTGTCACTGCACATGCAGGCCGCATCGTAAGTACAGCTGGCGACGCTTTTCTTGCAGAGTTTCCAAGTGTTGTAGAAGCGCTTCGTGCGGCAATTGAGTTTCAGGAAGACCGGAAGGCCAAAGATGGTTTGGAGTGGCGCGTCGGACTTAATCTTGGCGACATCGTCATTGATGGCGACGACATTCTTGGCGACGGCGTGAATGTCTCTGCGCGTGTTCAGCAGTTGGCACCGCCTGGGGGCATTGCGATCACATCCGCGGTACTGGAACAGGAAGGCGGGCGTATCGGACTGCTCGTGGATGATCTCGGGCACAAGAAACTGAAGAATGTTCCAACGCCCACACACATCTACTGTATTCGCGGTCATGGATCAGCTGCGGTAAAGGCGGGGGGATGGAAAAGGTTCCGAATACCCGTTTTGATCGCGACTGTAGCGATTGCACTTGTTTCAGGCGCTTATTTCGCTTCCCGCCACGGAGTGCTCAGCGAGTTACTTTTTGCTGAAAGTGAGCCAGAGGCTTCGAAAACTGCCGACAAACCAGTCGTCGCTGTCTTGCCGTTTCGAAATCCGACAGAAGGTGAAGACGACACTTGGTTGGCAGATGGTCTGACCGAAGAGGTCATACGTCAGCTAGGGCGCTTTCCTTCTCTAGTCGTCTTATCGTGGAACGCCGTTGAGCCTTATTCAAGTGACTTTCGGCTGGACGAACTGAAACGCAAGCTGGGGGCTGATTTCGTCGTAAGTGGAACTGTAAGACGGAGTGGCGGCAATCTGCGGCTGGGGGTTGACCTTTCAAACACCGAAGATGGAAGCTTGATTTGGTCGGAACGCTACGACACTGAAATAGAGGATTTTTTTGAAATCCAGGACAAAGTGGCAAACGCTGTTGTTGGATCTCTCGCTGTCGGTTTGAGCCGCGACGTCGAACAGCGTGCGCAGCGGGCTCCAACGGAGAGCCTGAACGCCTATGAAATGTATCTTCGCGGTCGCGTTCTGATGCGGAAAACCGAACGTGAAGCAAATTACAAAGCCCGTAAGTACTTCGCGCGCGCCCTGTCGCTGGATCCGAACTTCTCGGATGCTGAAGCGGGTCTGGCATGGACCCATGTTGCCGACGCCTGGTGGGGATGGAGCGAATGGCCCTACGAGTCAGTGGACCTCGCGCTTGAGCGCGTGAATCGGGCCATTGCTCTTGATGCACGTAATGGGCTGGCACATTCAATCAAAGCCGAAGCTCTGTGGATGCGCCAAGAACTCCGAGCCGCTCTTGTAGAGAGCCAAAGGGCGCTTGATCTTAACCCAAACGATGCCTGGGCATTGGCGACGCACGGTGGCCTGCTGCTGCATACCGGCAACCCGGCGGCAGCAATTGAACCCATTGAAATGGCGTTTCGACTGAACCCGCATCCCCCAAGCTGGGCCTTCGCCAACCTTGGAATGGCGTATTACCTGCTTGATCGTGACGACGATGCGGTCGGAGTGCTAACACGCGGTATCAGCGCGATCAAAGAAGACCCTTCGCCTCACGCGGTTTTAGCCATGTCAGCACACCGTGCTGGTCAAAAACAACTCGCTGAGCGCGCCAGAACGACGGCGCTTAGACTGTCGCCTTTCTTTGATCCGGCAACCTATGCTTCTTCGTTCGGTGGCGGCAAGTGGCAAGAAGAGCTGCTATCTGGACTTCGAGCGGCCGGTTTTGAATGACCGCTTCGGGCTGCCACCAGCCGCTCATCAATAGCGCAGAGAACGGCAGGAGAGACCCCCAAAGCGGACCCAATGCGAGACAACGGGCACCGTACTTCATCGGACACCCCGGTACATCTTCTTTCCCCGAGAAAGAGCATTTGACGCGTCATAACGCAGACTACAAAGAAAAAGCTCTTTGAAGTAAGGTTGAGTGATCGGGAGACAATTATGGAACGCCGGTTGACCACCATCCTCGTCGCGGATGCTGTGGCATATTCCCGGTTGATGGGCGAGGACGAGGAAGCAGCTCTTACAGAGCTCACGGCTTGTCGCGCCGTGATTGATGCTCAGATTTCGCATCACGACGGTCGAATTTTTGGAAGCGCTGGCGACAGTGTGGTTGCAGAGTTTGCCAGCCCGGTGGAGGCGGTGCGGGCGGCATTGGACGCGCAGGAGGCACTGAAGGCACATAACAGGGCTAAGTTGGAGGATGGAATACTGCGGTTCCGCTTCGGCATTCACCTGGGTGACGTTATGGACGAAGGCGGCGATCTGCTCGGCGATGGCGTCAACGTTACGGCGCGGCTCGAAGCGCTGGCCCCGCCTGGCGGCATTATTATCTCGAAGCCGGTGGCGGAACAGGTGCTGGACAAGATTGGTGCCCGGTTCGCGCATTCCGGAGTGCATACGCTAAAGAACATTACTAAGCCTATCGAGATTTGGACCTGGCCAGCGGACCAGGCGGTGAAACCGGCGTCGAAGCGCGAAAAAAGAAAGCTAAGTTTATTCGCAATGGCGGCCGTCTTCGTTCTCTTGATGGTTTCGTACCTGATTTACCCGGCTACGGACGATGCCTTACCCAATGGCCCACGAATTCTGATATTGCCCTTTGAGAATGTCGGCAGCGACCCGGAGGATGAATACTTCAGCGCCGGATTGACCCGCGACATCAACGCCTTGCTGGCTAAGTTTTCAAATTTGTTTGTACTGGCGCCAGAGGCAGGCATATCTTTCCGCAACAACACCGATTGCAACGCAATCCGCAACGAACTTGGTGCAAATTACATCTTGAGTGGAACAGTGCAGCGATCCGAAAGCCGTTTGCGGGTCACCACGACATTTACGGATGCCAAATCTTGTTTGCAATTGCAGGCGCCGGGTCCCTTTGAAGGTGATCTTAGCCTCGCCAACGTTCTGGATGTCCAGCTTGAGATCGCCCGGAAGATCGCTGCGCTAATCGGATCAAGTGATGCGCCCTTGTTCAAAACCGAGATGCTGCAATTGATCCGCAACAAGGCGCCGGAAAGTCTGGACGCGTATGAATGCTATATGACGGCGCATTGGTTCTATCAGACCTTTGCGCTGCCGGAACATCGTAGGGCACGAGACTGCCTAATGCATACGGTGGAAGAGGAGCCAGGGTACTCATTGGCCTGGTCGCGCCTATCCTACAACTATCTGGATTCCTATAAGTACTCCTATGACGTAGATCCGGACTGGGCGCAGCTCAGCGAAGATGCGGCCCAGAGAGCCATTGCAGCGGATCGGGACAACCCGGATGCGTATTACGCACTGGCAGTTCGAAGCCGATTGCTTGGCGAAAGTATGGAGGTGTTTCACAGATATGCGCAGAAGGCAGTCGAGTTGAACCCGAATGATTCCTGGATCCTTGCCGACCTAGGTATCTTTCTCGCCTATTCGGGCGACTTTGAAAATGGCCTTGAATGGATCGCACGGGCACGGGCTCTCAATCCAAAATTGCACCCCGGCTTTAGAAACGCCGATCATCTGAATGCAATCGCCAATGGCGATTACCAGGAGGCTATAAACGTCGCACTGACAAAGGGTGCAGGATCGCACATGGCACTGGCCAGCCTTGCCGCCAGTTATGCGCTGAACGGCAATCAGAAAAAGGCGGAAGAAACAGCGTCACAATTGAGGGAACGCTTTCCGGAGTTTCACAAGGACCCTCGCGCCCCGTTTCGCGCACGGGGCATGCCACAAGCTCTAATCGACAGGATCATGGAGGGTTTGGAACGCGCTGGGTATGAAGTGCCAGCAGGGTCTGGTGACAAGTAATTTTTTCATTGAAAACTCTTTACAACCCCTCCGTAGCATGGACGGCTTTCCCGGCTGCGAAGGGCAGAAAAGTCCGCAACACGAGAATTGCAAAGTCGGATATTGAAGGTCCGCTTCGGGCTGTAACCGGTCTCTAGCGCAAGTTGAAGAGGATGTTATTAGTGAGCAAATAACTACGGGGTTCTGCGCTTGCGTCGAACGTCAGCTTATTGTTTTCTGACAAATTTCATTAAGCCAGACAGAAAATGGATTGCCGTATTCAGCGCGAAACATCATGACGGCCGGCGCATCCGCCATTATGAACGGTGTGGGCGTGGCTCTCATACCTAGTCTTTCCGCCGATTTTTCGAACGGTGCTCGGAGTGTGGTCAGCAGAGAGTTGGTCTCCGATGCCAGAATAAGTGCGGCGGAGAAATTCGACGCGTAATTTATGATGTGGCGCTTGATTCCGTGCTTTTTTAGAGCCTTTTCCACCGGCCCTTCATGCGCATAGCCTTTTCCCACAATAATGTGCCGGGATGCGCTCCAAGTCTCGACCGAGGTGTCCCTAACGAACTGATGGTTATCTGGTGCGAATGTGCTCCAATCAAGCGGCTCGATCTCGTGAAGCACAAGATTTGGGTCTGATTTTGGAAAGCCAAATCCAAGTCCGATATCCGCCTCAGACCTCAAAACCGCTTGCCGGGCTTGGCTGCTCTCAATGAATTCAACACAAGCGAGTGGCGCCTGTTTGGCCAATTCGCTAACTAACCCAGTGAAAAGCGACGTACAAAGGTCAGGTGCCGCAATGCGGATGCGGCGCGTGGTGGTAGCCGGATCGAACCCAAAACTTGTCTCAAACATCAATCTGGCGGCCTCTGCCGCGGCGGAAACTCGTGGTTGCAATTCCTGTGCGAAAGGAGTGAGCCGCATCTCCCAGCCGTCACGCACTAGCAGCGGGTCCCGAAAGTGGTCGCGCAGGCGCGCCAGGCTGTGAGACATGGCGGATTGCGTACGCCCCACGGAATCTGCCGCTGCTGAAACCGACCGGTACTCCAAAAGCGCGCTCATGGCGGTGATCAGGTTCAAATCCAAGGCCGCAAGATTGGCATTATTTTGATTCATGAATTCATAATAATGATCGATTTGTTTCATGTAATTCCATTGTGTCAGCATGCCTGTGCAATATTACAAAACAGGACAACACCATGGAAATTCCACGCTCTTCGCTTTGCCTGCTTGTCGCCAGTATGCTCGGGACACCCGCGTCGGCGCAGGATCAATCAATCGACCTGGACGGCACATGGGAGAGCATCGCCTGTGAACTACGCCCACAGGTCGGGCCGGACGGGATTGCCTCTTGGTATCTCAAGCGTTCCATCAACTTCGCTCCAGGTCGCATTGACGCTCACTTCACGACATTTGCCGATCCGGCGTGTTCCACGCCCCTCGTGGAGCTTAAATTCGGCGGCGACGTGAACGTCGTTGGGGCTTCGGACGTGGCGCCGGGGGCTAAAGAAGTCGATCTGATCGTGAACGATTACCTTACCGTCACGCCCAAGATGGAGGGGTTCGCCGGATTCCTAAACAGCGCTGATCCGGGAGCATGTGGCGCCGAGCAATGGGTGGTCGGTGTCGAGCAGGACATCTTTGAAAGCGGTTGCTCTGTTATGGGCGTTGCCGCGAACGCACCAACGACAGAATACGAAGTGCTCCACTTTTCGGCTGGGCACCTATATTTCGGTGCGCGCCCTGTTGATGGTCGGTCTCTTGCGGCTCCGGAGGATCGTCCGACGACCCTACAAATGCCGCTCAAGCGGCTGGAGGGCGGTATGACTCAGAAAGTTGGCGCAGATGACCTAAGGGTCCCCAAACATGTCGAGATCGTATTGTTCGAACAGGCCGACGGTGCAGACCCAGAGGAGGTGCGCGCATTCTTCGAGGCCATCACCCAAAAGATGAACCAGAACGACACGCTTCTCTACCGAACGGTCGGGCAAGGCGAAGGCGGGGCCTGGCTTTGCGTCAACTATTGGACAAACCGCCCGGACATGGAGGCTTTGAACGCACAAGCACAAAGCTGGGCCGAGGAGTTTGCGGCGATGGGGGCGTTGGTGAAGCCAAGCAGTTTCCGGCTCACCAGCTACGACACTGGTCTTTAATACCCGCAACTCAGACTACTCAGAAGCGGTCGTTCATGCGAAATGCAGCGGATAACTGCATTGAGCCCGAAGCAGACTCCAGTTCACGACACCAGACCAACTCACGTTCAATAATTTGTCCGCGAGCCGAGATGGTCTGCAAGCTGATCGAATACCAACCTGATCCTTCGCGCTGTTTGCAACTCAGAGTGTGTGGCCAACCAGATAGGAAACTTGAATGGCTCGTGTTCGGGGAGAACACGCTCCACACCGGGTGTCAGGGCCGCCACATCGTCTGACATAACACTGATGCCGAAGCCTTGGCGCACAAGCTCCCATGACACTATACCGCTCTGCGATCCAATCCGAAAATTCTTGCGGGTTACTTCGATTCCAGCCGGATTGAGAAATCCAATCATCGTGTCAACATCGCCAAAGCAGACGAAATCCAACTTAGCAAGTTCGTCTTCATTTCGTGGTCGCCCAACCTGTTCGAGGTATGAAGGGGCAGCGTAAAAGTGTGCCGTCGCTTCTGCCACGAGCTTTGCAATCAGGTCCGGCATTGTCGGGCGCACATGCCGAATTGCGATATCTGCCTCGCGCCGCTGTATGTCTCGTATGTCATTTGCTGCGACAACGTCGATCTCAAGCCGCGGTGCCGCGAGCCTGATCTGTTTGAGAATAGGCGGTAGCTGATAGGCTGACATCACGTCGGAAGCAGTGATCCTGACTTGCCCTTCAACTGCTTGTGACTGGCTTGTTGCGGTCAGAGAAATTCTGTTCGCGACATTTGCCATTTCACTGACATGCACCAAAAGCTCAGTACCGGCTGTTGTCAGATTAAGCGACTTGCCAACCCTTTCAAACAAGGTGACGCCAAGCGCCTGTTCCAGCGCGGCGACCTGACGACCGACGGTTGGCTGGGTCTGTTCAAGCACGCGCGCCGCGGCAGAAAACGAGCCTTCTTCTGCCGTTGCAAGAAAGGACCGAGCTTGGTTCCAATCGAAGTTGATAGCCTTCCATTTCATGCATTAATGCATAACAGTTCTGCAATATCTGGCAATTTAATAAATCGGCGTTTTAAGATATTGGCTGCGGTGACACCAATGGAAAAGAGAAACGATATGGCTGCATTGTCCAAAGATGCTGCATTTTGGAGCAAGATTTCGCGCAAATATGCGGCTGATCCTATCCGAAATATGGAAGGGTATCTGAAAACGCTTGAACGTACAAAGTCCTACCTGAAAGCCGAAGACAGCGTGCTGGAAATCGGATGTGGGACGGGGTCAACCGCGTTGCTACTGGCACCACATGTGGCTCAAGTCATTGCCTCCGATCTCGCACCGGGAATGATCGAAATCGCTAACGAAAAACTCGCTGAAGAAGAGCTGGAGAATGTAACGTTCAATGTGGCCGAGGTTCTGCAGCACGATCCTAACGACGGTTCTTACGACGCTGTCCTCGCTCATAATCTACTGCACCTTGTACCCGATATGGGCCATGCACTCGAACACATTGCGACCCTTACAAAACCCGGTGGGGTATTCATTTCCAAAACCGTCTGCGCTCCAGAGAGTGGAGGGTTCAAATATGGCATAATCAGCCGAATAGCGATCCCGATTATGCAGGTGCTCGGGAAAGCTCCGTTCGTAAATTTTGTATCCGTAGCTGAACTCCAGCATGCCATAGAACTTGCGGGCTTCAATATCGTCGAGACAGCGGATCAAGCCGGGTTATTGCCGAGCCGGTACATTGTCGCGAGAAAGCTGTGAAACAGTATTCGCGCCATAATTACTTTGCATGCAAGGGACAGCTCGGGCCATTAAAAGAGTATAATTATGAAAGATGGGATTTCATTTGCACGCCTTTCGGAAATCGATCCGAAAGACATTGCGGTTCATATGTCCGACCCTCGGGTAGCAGAGCATATGCCGCTTTTGACGTTCAAATGGAATGTTGACGTCGCAAGAGATTTTATCGCCAAGAAGGAGGGCTACTGGACACGGGACGGTCTTGGACATTGGGCGTTTTTGTCAGGCGGTCGGTATGTTGGTTGGGGGGGCTTTCAAAAAGAAGGTGACGAGTGGGATTTTGGGTTGGTTTTGCGGCCCGACGCCTTTGGCCTTGGGAAACGGATTTCCAAAATGGCAATCGACTTTGCGATTGCTGACAAACGTATCCCCTTTGTCACGTTTCTGCTGCCACCAAGTAGAAAAAATCTGGGTGCGCTCCGGAAACTCGGTGCCAAACACATCGGCGAGATCGAATATGAAGATGCTCAGTTTCTCAAGTTTCGCCTGGATACGGAGTAAACTCCGTTCTTCCTGATTTTTCCCGGTGGTGCGCCAAACACCCGTTTGAAGGCTTTGTTGAACGCAGGCTCTGACAAGTATCCGATGTCAGCGGCAATCTGCGAGATAGGTTGATCGGTGGACACCAACCTTTCGCTGGCCAGGTGCATACGCCACGTTGCAAGATACTGGATTGCTGGAACGCCTACCAACTCAGTAAACCGTGCCGCGAAAGCGGATCTGGACATACCAGCAACCTCCGCGAGGGACTCGACTGTCCAAGCCGCAGCAGGCGTACGGTGAATCGCGACTATCGTGCACCCGATCTGCGGGTCTCGCGCAGCTTTTAACCAGCCTCGATCTGCATCGGGTGCGCTGTTCAGCCAACGACGAATGGCCTCAATGACAACCACATCTGCCAGTCGCGTGATCACGGTTTCGCCGCCCGGTCTCAATTCCCGCGCCTCTTTTGCGATGAATTGCAAAGTTGCCTGTAACCAGCTTCCGGCGTCTTCCTCCCAAGGGTCGATTTTGAGTACATCCGGAAGCAAGCGCATCAACATATCACTGGCGGTGTGATCTATTCGGACCAAGCCGTACATGATGCCCGTCTCCGCGCCGCCGCCGCCGTATTCCAGTGTTTCATAAAGCTCGGTTAACTTGCGAATGGGCAACTCCTCCAGCGTCAAAAGCGGAGTGTCTTCTGAGCTAAAGAAACCGACCGGTGCTCCGTTGGTCATCAAGACCAGATCGCCTTTTTCGACCTCGAACGGGTCATCGTCACCGACCTTCATCAAGCACCGCCCGTGTGTGATGACCGCAAAGCTCAGTACGCCGGCAAATCCCGGTATCGATACGCCCCATGGTGCAGTCATGCGAGACTGGCAATAGAATGTACCTGTCAATTTCAGCAAATGGAGGATTTCCCCCAGCGGATCGCCGATCGGCTGTGCCAGTGCATCTGGGTCAGGGACATGTGGTTCAACTTTGTTCATGCGGGGACCTTGGCTGAAATTTAGCTCTTCGTCTACATATTTTGGACGATTGAATAAGAATATCGGATTATAAAGAATAGAACATCTCTATTGATTGCCTAATATCGGGCCATCAAGTGAACTCATGGAGATAACCAATGACACAGCAACCCATACTTGTACTTGGCGCGACAGGCAAAACCGGATCGCGGATCGCGACACGTCTGGAAGAAAAAGGGCAGGCAGTCCGGCGCGCATCGCGGAACAGTGAAACGCCATTTGACTGGGATCAACCGGAGACCTGGCCCGCAATTCTGGAAGGCGTCTCGTCTGCCTATATTTCTTACTTTCCTGACATCGCTTTTCCAGGCGCGGTTGAGCAAGTCGAAGCCTTCACAGCATTGGCTCGTGAAAAGGGACTACGGCGTTTTGTGCTGCTAACCGGGCGTGGCGAGTTTCATGCGGAACGAGCGGAAGCAGTCGTACGCAATTCCGGAGTTCCGTTCACTATCGTTCGTGCAGCATGGTTTGCGCAAAACTTCTCTGAAGGGGCCTTGCTTGGTCCGGTCATGGAAGGTGTCTTGCCGATGCCCGCCGGCGATGTACGCGAACCAATCATCGATGTGGACGACATCGCCGATGTTGCCGTAGCTGCTTTGACAGAAGAAGGACACGATGGCAAACTGTACGAGGTCACGGGACCACGTCTCATGACGTTTGCCGACATGGCCGCAGAGCTTTCGCGCGCCATGGGCAGGGCTGTGCAATACCTGCCAATTTCATTCGAAGACTTCCACGCGGAAATCGCGCATGCGAATGGCGAGATGATTGCTGATGTGATTACGGACATCGCGCGTGAAACGCTGGACGGGCGCAATGCGAACCTCGCGGACGGGGTCCAGCGTGCGCTTGGACGCGCGCCACGCGACTTCGCCGACTTCGCAAACAAAGCTGAAATGTCTGGCGCGTGGATCAAAGCCGCTTAAGCCAGGCCAAAGGACATTGGAGACAAACATGAATCTTGAACTTAGAGGCAGACTTATCCTGGGCATGTCCGGATTAGTTGCATTCGCCATAGGTCTGGCCATCACTCTGGACCCACAGTCTTTCTACGCCAACTACGGCATCTCACTCTCGCCGCAGCCAAACCTGATGAGTGAGTTGCGTGCACCTGCTGCAAACCTCGCGGTACTTGGCCTGATCATTTTGTGCGGAGCATTTTACCAAAAGTTGGTCCAGGCCTCAGCCTTGCTTGGGGCTACGGTTTTCTCAGCTTTCGCCGTGGGCAGGACAATCAGTTTCGTCCTCGATGGTTGGCCATCCGAAAACATTCTTGCCGCATTTGCGATAGAGGTTTTGCTTGCGGTGTTGTGTTTGTGGGTTGTCGGTGGAAATGCGAAATCTGCAGCGCCGGCCTGAGACGGCTTTGCCCGCAAAGCGGACACAGTCCGCGCGCAGAAGATTACGGACATGAAGAACCGAAAGCTCTACCTTGGTCCCCTATCTTCTCAAATTAGATGTTTTCACCTCACCGGTGAGATTTTCGTCCACATGTCAACTGGCAATCGGGTTAGAGTAGAGCGACGAAATAGCGTCGCATCAGGAGAGCAAAGCCGCGCGTCATGGCGAAGATACCGTCGTTGAAAAGCATTCAGGCCTTCGAAGCAGCCTGCCGACATCTGAGTTTCAAGGATGCCGCCGATGAATTATGCGTCACTCCGACTGCCATTTCCCATCAGATCAAATCGCTGGAGGATCAACTTGGGGTGCCCCTGTTCCACCGGCTGACCCGCGCCTTGAAACTGACGGAGGATGGGGCAAATTACGCGCCCCACATTATTGAGGCTTTCAAGAACATCGAAGCTGCCTCTCTCGCGTTGGAGGAAGACGACCTTGCGGGCACATTGACAATCTCAACCACCGGGTCCTTTGCCGCCAACTGGCTTAGCCCGCGGCTGCGAGGCTTTTACGAGAAATACCCGGAGATTTCGGTAAGGGTTCTGTCAAGCGATCAGCTGGTGGATTTCAAGTCCAGCGATGTGGATGTGGCCATTCGGTATGGCTTTGGCGATTATCCTGACAGCAATGTGGCTTGGGTCTTGAATGACTGGGTAGCCCCTGTCTGCAGCGTGGAAAAGGCGAAGTCACTGAGTTCCACCGAAGATCTTCTGAAATCTCGTCTGATCGAATACCAATGGAGCGGGTTTTCCGATGCGGATCCGAGTTGGGAGCGCTGGATGGACGCGGCTGGCTTGCAGACTGGCGATGTCGAGCCCTATGTCACCTATTCCGACGAACACATCTGCTTGCTGACGGCAAGCGATGGTCATGGTGTGGCCCTGGTCAGCCTTTTGGCCGCCGCGCGTTTTCTGGAACGCAATATGCTGGTCGCCCCCTTTGACACTGCATTGAAGAACAAGAGCTATTTTCTCGTCTGCCCGGAAACTTACGCCAATCGTGCACGCGTTCGTGTGTTCCGGGAATGGCTATTGGATCAAGCGGATGAGTTTCGCGACAGCGCCGTCGGTCAAAGGTTTTTTGAAGATTAGCGCGTTCGCAACGATCTAATCCTTCGCTTGAATTTTTGTCATTTCTAAATTGCCGAGAAGCATGCGTTTCTAAACCCCTAATCAGGAGTTTTTGCGCATGCAAAGTTTTAGCCTTTCCCAACAGGGACGCGGATGTACTTGCGACGGCGTCTCATCTTAAAAAGAAATTTTGGCGATTAGAGATGGCTGAGGTCAGTTCACTCTATTCAGAATTCTCTTCATTTGTACCTGCGCGCCCCTGGCTTCACCTTTGAATGGTTCATTGCAAACTGACTAGGTGACAAGATGACCACAATCCTGAGAATTGACGCCAGCGTACGCCGCACCGACAACCCCGTTTCGGCCTATAACTCCATTTCCCGCGCTTTGGCGGATAGTTTCGTAGAAGAATGGAAAACGGTTGATCCGGACGTCGAAATCATTCTGCGTGACGTCGGAGTGACCCCGCCGGATTTTATTTCCAACGATTGGATCGCGTCCGTTTTCACTGCGGAAGAGGAACGCACTCCTGAACAGAACGCTTTGGTTAGCTTGTCTGACACGCTGATTGACGAGCTCGACCGCTCCGACATCCTGCTGATTTCGACGCCCATGTACAACTACGGCATGCCCGCAGCCCTGAAGGCTTGGTTTGATCAGATCATCCGGATCAATAAGACATTCACGTTTGATTTGGCGCGTGGCGACTTCCCTTTGGAACCGATCATGTCAGGCAAAACCTTGGTGCTGCTGACCTCGGCTGGTGAATTCGGTTTTGAGGACGGTGGGGTTCGCCATGACTCGGGTCACCTTTCTGCGCACATCAGCACATTGCGCCAGTACCTGGGAGCAGAACGCATGTTTGAAGCTGCGGCCGAGTACCAGGAATTCGCTGATGAGCGTCACGAAGCCTCGGTCGCCTCAGCTCGGGCCCAGGCACGTCACATTGCTCGTGAGCTAGCCTAGTCGCGGGCCAGTTTTTTGGAAAGTAGAACCTGACGAAACGAAGAGGTTCTAAATTCCCAACTGATCACAGCTCAAGGTGTGTGAAGCAAGTGGTTATGTCCTGCGCCCTTACTTGAGTGGTTCAAGTCGCTAAAATTTCACAACGGCAGTGAATGTAGTTGTAAACCTTCATTTCGGATTGGCAGACAGTTTAAACCAATCTCTTGAAACAACATCTCCGTATTCGAACTCCAGGTTCAAATGCGGACTTTGCTATGTTGTGTTTTAACGGCAGATTTGTTCGCGTTTCGCCAATTCGATTTGCGTGTATTTTGCTTTCGCAGCGAATGTCCGGAAAGCGGGCTGCAATCGCAGCATCGGGCGCCGTCGCTCAAGGTCGGCTCTGGGCCGTTTGATTTCTATCAGCGATTTTAGGCACGATATGCAGGAAGAGGTGCCCGGTCCTGCAAGGTTATCATTCTTCGAAGCATCGTTTCCATGACACTTTGGCGAACACTACTTATTTCTGCTGATGGATCGTCGAACAAGTTTCGCAACTCGTGAGGGTCATTTTCCAAGTCGTAAAGTTCGTTCCAATCTTCACCCTCGCGCAGTGACATTCTGTATCTGTCCGTTACCACAGTTCGCACTCGCTGTGGCCGATCGAAACCGGTCATTGTTCGCTGGCTGTCCTCTTCAACAAGAATGGCCTTTGGGGGCTTTGATGTGAGCAAATCGCGCCCCTGAATACCATTAAAGGCTTGTATGCCCGCGCGGGACAGAATTGTTGCTGCAATGTCGATCGAAGAACCTAAGCCGGTATCAACTACAGCCTGATTTGCTTTGGGGTCTTTCCAGATGAACGGTACGCGGATGATGCTTTGGTAGTGCAGCAAGAGCTTTAGCATCAGCCCGTGATCGCCCATATAGTCGCCGTGATCCGAGGTGAAAATCACCACAGTGTCTTCTGCTAGCCCCAATGCCTCAAGCCGGGCCAGCACCCGACCGATGGCATCATCGATCATGGTGATCATCCCATAGGTTAGCGCTATAATCGCGCGAGCCTCATCCTCGCTTACAGCAAAAGGGTTCTGGCTGTCACGCGGATCTGTTCCCTGTGCCATCGCCTCTTTCATGGCTTTGATCGGTGGCAGATCACCATGACCAAACGAGAGGGGCAACGCCATCTCTGCCGGATCATACATATCCCAATACCGCCCAGGCGGGGTGAACGGGTGATGCGGATCCGGGAAAGACATTTGCAGAAAGAATGGCGCGTCCTGCTGTGCCTGTTCGGTTAGCCAGGCTTCGGTCCGATCGGCAATCCATGAGGTGGAGTAAAGTTCTTCCGGCACAGCCGTCCGCCAGGCTTGAGGCGCATTGATCCGATTGTTCGGCAACGCGTTGTCAGGACCGGTCAAATTATCAAAGTCAGGCCGCTGTGTACGGGCCCACAGCAGATAGTCACCCGAGGCCTGGTCGCCGTGATCGGCAGTAACCTCTACATGATCAAACCCGTAAAAATCGCCTGTCAAACGCTCGGACAGCGGTCTGTCCCATTTGGGCGCGACTTCAAGATCGTAGTCAGATGAATGCCTGTTGTTTTTGTAGGCGTCCCGCAGAGCGACGGATGGTGCTGTCAAACCGTCCTGTGGCTCGAACTGATTAGTGGCGGGCAAACCGGTAAAACTCTGTAGGTGGGATTTGCCGATCAGACCGGTGTTGTACCCGGCATCGCGCAAAAGCTCGACAAAGGTGGTGTGATCCTTTGACAGGGGAATGCCGTTGTGGCGTGCACCATGCACTGAACACATGCGCCCGGTCATAATGGATGCGCGGTTGGGCATACAGATGGGATTGGCAACATAGAACCTATCCCAGCGCGTGCCTTTCGCCGCGAGACTGTCGATGTTGGGTGTTTGAACAGTGTCATTGCCATAACAGCCCAAGTGATCCGCTCGATGCTGATCCGTAATGATGAACAGGAAATTTGGTCGTTTGCTCATTGGGATGCCTTTGAAGTTTCGGGCGTGGATCGACCTGCCATGAAGTCATATGCGACCAGCGCCATTCCGATGCCAATGGCCAGAACCTGGATCAACGGATCAGTCGCGAGGCAGGCAAATGCAGTACCAAAACGCACAACGATTTCAGGGATGGTCAGCTTGCGTCTGTCGAAACCCGACAAGGCCGATGAGAATAGCCAAATGCAAAAGCAGGTGCGAGCAACGATCCAAAGGAAAGGAAATAGACTGAATTGCTCGATAATCAGGATGGTCGGATAGAAAGCAAAGACAAAGGGTATGATGAACTTTGCCATGCCAAGCCGGAACGACATGAAGGCTGTCATCAAAGGATTGGCCTGCGCGATAGGGGCTGCTGCATAGGCCGCGATGGCAACGGGGGGTGTCAGGGATGAGGCAACGCCGTAATAGAAGACGAACATGTGCGCGGTCAGCATCGAAACACCCAGTTCCTGAATGGCAGGGCCCATCACAAGTATGATAATCAGATAAGCGGGTAGTGTGGGCATGCCCATCCCAAGAACCAGAGCCCCTACCATCGCGACCAGCAGCGCCGAGAACAGACTTTCTCCGCGGATCGTAGCAATAACATTGGCCAGTTTGAGGCCAAGGCCGGTACTGTCGAGCGACCCGACCAGAATACCGATTGCGGCGATGGCGATCAAAAGCAGTGCGCCCGATTCCGCACCTTTGAGAAACGAATCCCAGATACGCTTTGGATCGGCTCGAACTTCTGGGTTGATCGCAGACAATACCAGGAGAACCACAACGGCGTAGAATCCTGCGGCAGAGGTGGACAATCCCGCTAGCAGAGAACCGATCACGACAAGAATAGGCCCGACGAACAGGACGGAGTTTATTAGGTCTATGCGGGTGATCTGATCGTCAACGGTCATGGGTTGAACCTCGATACCTTGACGGCGCGCCTCAACCGTCACGGCAGCAAACAAACTGAAATAGTAAAACAGTGCCGGGAACAAGGCTGCGATAATGATGTTCAGGTACCCAACGCCGGTCAAATCCGCCATGACCAGAGCTGCTGCGCCCATGATCGGCGGCATGATTTGCCCTCCGGATGAGGCAGTGGCCTCGATCCCAGCTGCAAATGTGGGCGAAAAGCCCCGTTTCTTGATCATTGGGATAGTGAATGTACCGGTACCCACGATATTGGCCACTGTTGACCCCGACATCGTGCCAAACATGGACGATGCTAGAATGGCGGCGTGCGCCGGACCGCCACGTGTACGCCTGGTGGCAAGGAAAGCGAATTTCAGAAGAGTGTCGCCAGCACCGGTTCCTTCGAGCAACACCCCAAAAATGATGAACACGAATACGGTGCTGAGAACGATGTTTGTGATCGAACCGAACACGCCCTTGTTGGTGTTGTACCAAAGCGCCTCGGCCACTTCTCTTAGAGAGAAACCTGCATGCGCCATAATGCCCGGTAAGTCCTGCCCAAACAAAAGGTAGATGACGCCAAGCGTGCCAACCGCAAACAATCCCCATCCCCAAAGGCGGCGGCACAGTTCAAGGAATACTGCCAATCCTGCCAACGCCGGCCATGCATCTTTTGTAGTCACGTCGTAAAGCGCCGTTTCCATCTCGGTCTGTACGAAATAGAAAGACCAGATCGCCCACATCCCAACAACGATAAGGGCGATATCGATCAGGACACGCGCGCTGCTTAGCTCCCCATAGATCGACTGACGCTTTTGCGAGACCGCAACGGCAACGATCAGGGCTAGCGCAAAACCGGCGGCCCGGTGAATCTTGGGGTCGATCAAACCCACGCCGGATGAGTAGAGTGTGATCAGGCCGAGTGCACAGCACGCGGCCATCGAGGCCAGGGCGAATAGTCTCATTGAGACACGGGTGATGGAAACCGCATCAGTCATCGGAGCATCTCTCATCCAAAAGGAAAGGGGATACGCCAGGCCAGTGCGTTGGCCTGATGTAAGCCTTAGGAGCCGGGGCGAAGGTCGTCTGGAACTTCGAAGCCGGCTTCGTCGTAGTAACGCAGGGCACCGGGGTGCAGCGGCACGTTGATCGAAGTAAAGGCCGTATCTTTGGTCACGTCCTTGAGGAAGAACGCGGTTGCGTGCACTTCGTCCAAATTTTCCCAAAAGGCCTTGGTGGCGTTGTAAACCACGTCGTCGGAAACATCCGCGTGTGTACCCACAAACTGTGTAAAGCCCAAAGCTGTAATCTCGCCGTCGGTCAGTTGCCCTTTGTAGACGTCGCCATTGAATTGCATCATGCCTCGGCCCGGTCGTCCGAACAGCGCCTGCATTTCGTCGCTGGAAACTTTATCCTCGGGGATGGACAGGACGCGGAATTCACCCGACAGACCAAAGCGTTCAATGTTGGCGGAACCGATCTCGGCAGGCCGTACCATCATATCTATTTTACCGTCGGCAAGTGCTGCATAGCCTTCGCCCCAGCCGAGCCGCACGGCTTGGTAGTCTTCTCCAGCAACATAGCCTGTGATGTTCTTGATCAGCGCCTCAGACGTCGCCGATGCAGACCCGGCCGGCGGCCCCGTGAAAACGGTTTTACCTTTGATATCGTCCCAAGTTTCAATCCCTGAACCTGCCAGCGTAACAGGGTGATAAGCTCCAGCCTTGAAACCAAGGATTGCGCGGATGTTCTTGGAGAGTTCGGGCGCACCCTCGACTTTTTCGTACATCCGTTTTTGGCCAGCCATGAGATTGACCAACGATGGCACGGTCGAGAAAAAGTCGATCTCACCTTTTGCGCCCCTCAGCATCGACTTGGTCAGTGTCTGACCTGCGTTGACCTGAATTTCGACACCGGACTTACCCGCTTGGTTCGAGAACGCAACGAACACTGTGTGGACCGGATCACCAACACCTGCTGTCTCTCCTTTGAATATCTCAGCCGATCCGGCATTTGCGGCCGCGAAAGCAAAGGTCGCCGCCGCAAGCGTACGACCCAACGATTTGAATAGAAACATGGACTCCTCCCAGTCAATTGCTGACTAATTTAGCAGTATAAAACTATATGGAATAATCAAACTTTATGCCTTATACATAACAATTAGATATGAAACTTGACCCCAAGCATCTCGCCCAGCTCTCTGTTATCGTCGAAGCCGGTTCCTATCAGTCTGCCGCAAGCCGGTTGGGTACCACGCAGCCAGCACTTAGCCGGAACATGAAAGCGTTAGAGAATCGACTGGGTACACAGCTTTTTCAGAAAGTGGGGCGGCGGTCTATTCCAAACAATTTGGCACTTAGACTGGCGCGAAACGGGTTGGCCATCCGATTGGCGGAAGAGCAAGCCGGTATTCTTGCAGACCAGTCTACGAATGGCTCGATCGGTGAATTGCGAATTGGCGCGCCTCCGATCGTTTCAGGGCGTTTCCTAAGCGATGCTCTGGCGCAATTTATCAAGGCAAATCCCAATTGCAGTGTCGAAATCAGGACTGGGCTTGTTCATGAACTTCGGACGTTGCTCGAGCGAGGTGAAGTCGACCTCGTGTTCGGTCCTGAAAGCTTGGCTGAACCTGTGGATGGACTGGAGTTCGAAGAACTCATCGACGACGGTGTCGCGGTAATGTGTCGGACAGGTCATCCCCTGACCGCTCTTAAACGGGTCATGGCGTCAGATCTCGAAGTGCAGATTTGGCTTGCGCACTCTCGGGGGAGTTTGCTGCGTCAACAAACCGAATCAGCCATGATTGCCTCAGGTGTTCGCTCCATGCGGATCGGCTGCGAAACAGACTCCATTCGATCCGTCCTGGAGATCGTTTCCGAAACCGATTTGATTACGACTATGCCGAGGGCGACGACCGCACCATACTTGGAAGACCGACTGCTCTTTTTGAATTTCGATCATCAGCAATTTCATCGGCCTCTAGGGGTCATTCGGCGCGCAGGAGTTTCCGCAAGCAGAATTGAAGATCGCTTCTTACACACACTCAAGAAATCGCTTGCAGTTCATTTTCCTGTCTGAGCTTGGAGCGTTTTACGAGACCGCACTATCTGCGTTTTGCAAAAAGCGTATTCTTTTACTCCGAAATAATTCTCGAGCAATTTGCACAACCCGTTTTGTCACAAGCACCGTTGGTTCAACTGGTGTCAAGTTTTGTGGACGAAACGAATGTCCGCAATGCGGGCTGCAGACGCAGCGTTTGAACGCGATGCTCAAGGTCGGCTTTGGGCCGCCCTTGCAAGCGGCCCCAGCGATCACCTGTCGAGGTGTCAGTCATCGCAAAAGCTTCCCAAAGCCCCACACCGTGGGCTTCAACTCGCCGTTGTTGGATCAATGATCTGGGATACTTCTGTCACCGCGTTGGCCGGGAAGCCAGAGAGTTCGGCGTGTTTGTGGATCGCTTGTTCATTTTCAGCAAGGTATATGCAGAATGTCTTTGACGGCGTGACATATGAGTGAAGCCATTGAACCTTGGGCGCGAGCTTGTCGAGCGCGTCGTTCGATGCTTTTGCCGCTCCGCTGATTTCTCCTTCGTTCATGTCGCCGACGCCGGGGATCTCGCGTTCGATAACGTACTTCTTCATTGGTCTTCTCCTTCTTCGGGTTTGTTTGAGTTTCGTGAAAGGTGTTCAGGGCGCGGTGGACAAACCAACCATTCCCGAAAGCTCGGTGCTTCGCGTTTCTCTCAGGTATGCCTGATGGATCACAAAGCCGACCTGAGGATCGATCCGCATGAGGACCGCCGCGAACCAGCCGGGGGTTTCAGTGATTTGCGATATGCACATCCGGCGCATAAACGCCGCGATGCCCATCGAGCAGAGAGGTGACGCATGCGCATCCTCGAGCCGGACACGGAAGCGTCTCCGGCCTAACAGGAGGTCGCGGGCCAACTCCTGAACAGCTTCCCAGTTTCGGCGCACAAGTTTGCGGGCTCGCCATGCGGCTTCGGCCTGTTCGATGGCTGCAAGCGGGTCCGGACGGTCTGAATGGATTTCTCTGGCCGTGCCGGTTTTCCGCACAAGCCAGAACAGGGTCCCGTCATGCATCGCCAAGGCGCGGATCGCGCGCGTCTCGCCTTTGTCAAAACTTATGACGTGGCCGTAATCGACAAAAGCATCCCCCCAGTCTTCCCGCTCCTGCACGATTTCGCCAGACGCGGCTGCGATTTCACGGTCCAGAAGTGATGTGTATTGCCGCTGCATGGCAAGTTTGAGGCGTAGGGGTTTTCGGGCCAAAGGTCCGCCGAGCATGCGTCGGCGCAAATGGGTTTTTGGGAATTCTTTCAGCATCTGCAGCTCCAATTCGATTGAACTTGGTTTTTGGCTTCCCTCAATCTCGCAGGTCTTTGATACCATCGCGTCGGGAAGCTTCCCTATTTTCCGTTTCACCGTTCCCTATTTTTCGGTCCCTATTTATTTGAATGGGCGCTAGTATTCCTTTCGGAAAGTCGCCTATGGAATTGGTTGAACGCGAAAAGGAGCTTTCAGAGCTCTCAACACTTCTAGACCGCGCTAGACGCGGCCAAGGGATTGTGGTCGCTGTACTGGGAGAGGCGGGAATTGGAAAATCCAGCCTCGTGCGTGCCTTTCTGAATGGCGCTGGTACCGACATTCGGGCGCTAAGCGGGTTCTGTGACGATCTTGGGATTGCCGAACCACTCAGCGTTCTTCGCGACCTGGCTCGGGAAACAGGCGTCGATCTGCCTGAGAGCCTGAGTGACTCTAGTGAACGCTTGAGTGCTTTCTCTGAAGTGCTCCAAAGAGCAATCGCACAGTCGATGCCGACTGTGATCTTTGTCGAGGATGTTCATTGGGCTGATGACGCGACGGTCGATTTTCTTCGATACCTGACAAGACGGGTTGCTGGAACAAGGGTCATGATTGTCCTCACCGCGCGGACAGACGAAGCCAAAGGGCGCACAAACGTTCGGCGGATCATAGGTGATGCCGTCTCTCAAGATGTGCGGCGCATTGACTTGAAGCCCATCTCTGAGGCGACCGTGGCGCGGCTGGCGATTGAGGCGGGCAAGGATCCGCAAAGGTTCAACGCAGTGACCGCCGGTAATGCCTTTTTTGTGACAGAGCTGCTTTACGCTGGTGACGATGATGCTTCGCCGACAGTGCTGGAGGCAGTGCTCGCCCGCGCAGATCGCCTGTCTCATGCGGCGCGGAATGTGCTTGAAACCGTTGCCATCTTTCCAAGAAGCGTGAGCCGCGCGTTGCTAAGTGACTTACTCGCAAGCGATGTCACCAGCGCGATAGACACCTGCATCGACGGCGGTTTTCTGGTTGGAGAAGGAGCTTTAGTCTCGTTTCGGCACGTTCTAGCGCGCCGCGCCATCCTCTCCGAGATGCGTCCTGACCGGAGAATGGAACTGAATGAAAGGCTGCTTGAACTCCTTGAAGCACAAGGCGAAACGACACCGTCGCGCCTCTTGTATCATGCCCGCGAGGCCCAAAACGACAGGGCAGTGCGCCAGCTCGCGGTCGAGGCTGCGGATGAAGCAGCAAAGCTTGGTGCCCGCCGCGAAGCGCAGGAATTTTATCGCCTGGCCGTCGATGTATTAGGAACCAGCGCCCCTGCCAGTCTTCTCGAAGACGCTGCCTATGCTTGCTATCTTGTTGGAGTCGACTCCGATGCGATTGATTACCAGAACCGGGCTTTGGACATTCACGTTGCAAACGGTGATCGGCTACGTAAGGGCAACGGTCTCCGACTGCGGTCGCGTTTTCATTGGTCAGCAGGAGAGTTCGAGCCGGCACGACGCGATGCCCGAGCAGCGGTCGAAGTCCTGCAGAACTTGGATGGCCCTGAACTGGCAATGGCATATTCAAATGTAGCTCAGGTTCACATGCTGAACCGAGAGTACCACTTGGTGCGTGAGCCAGCCGAAGCCGCAATTGAAATTGCCGAGGATCTCAATCGATCTGACATATTGAGCCACGCTCTCAATAATCTCGCCTGCGCTCTGCAGTTCACCGACCCATCTCGTGCGAGGCGTGAGATGGACCGCAGCCTGAAACTGGCGCTCGACATTGGGCATGTTGATCACGCAGCCCGTGCTTTCGTAAACGCGACATATGTCGAGATGTATCTGTGTCAGTTCAACAAGGCGAAGGCCTTCGCAACGCGGGGAGTTTTCTATTGCAAATCTCATGAACTCGATGGCTATTGGGCCTATCTTATAGGTGCACTTGCATTGGCCGAGTTGGGTTTGGGCGAGCTTGAGGGCGCAGGGCGTTCCGCGAACGCAGCCCTGGCCCGAGCAAACAACTTCGATGTCGGCCTTTATCGACACTCCGGATCGGTGGCCATACTGAAGTACCAGGTTCGAACGGGTGCGAGCTTAGACGTAAATGAGATCGCTTATCTCGATACGTTTCGTTCCGATCAGACCGAACTACAGCGTCTCATACCCTATGCAGAATGCATGGCAGAACACGCTTGGATGACTGGGGACGGTCAGGAAAACGCCATCGGGCTTCTGAAAAAGTCGATCGAGTGGGCCCCGATACCGGACGTCGTGCAAACCTGTCATCTTTGGCTCAAGCGGTTCGACCCTGAGCACGTCCCTCCGTCGTTCGAAGGGTTCCTTGACTGCCACAGGCTTGAGATACAAGGGGACTTCGCCGGCGCCGACGAGGCTTGGGCTTGCCGGTCTGCAACTTACGAACACGCTCTCTGTCTTGCTCAGGGCGACCTGGCATTGCGCAAGCGTGCAGTCGAACTCTTCACCAACTTCGGCGCTTCGGTAGCCGCGCGACGTGTTGGTGCCACGCTGTCGCGCTCAGGGGTTCGCGCAGCGTCAAACCCGCGCGCGTCCACACGCAACAACCCAGCCGGCCTGACAAAACGTCAAATGGACGTTTTGGATTGCTTGCAAGATGGCCTGTCCAATGCAGCTATCGCAGATCAACTGTACATCTCGGCCAAAACCGTTGACCATCATGTCTCCGCAATTCTCGCAAAACTGGGCGTCCGAACGCGCGCCGAAGCTGCTGCAAAGGCCGGCAGCGGAGAGCTCGATCTGTAAATACGCGATCATTGGCAAAGTTCTCTATCTGCGGTTTCGATTTCAAGGGCAGAATTAGGTCGCATCGGGCTCATGGTTTTCTCCGGGGTGGAACGAACTGCCCCACAATGGCGTTGGTGACGGGATGCCTTCTGGAAGTCCGCTGCGAAGTCACCCGGTGAGGTGCATCGACTTTGCATCACGAGGTCATCCAGTCTCCGTCCCGATAGGACCAGTTTCCACAGTTTGCGGATCTCTGTGTTTCAAATCATGCGGGCAAAGCCTCCTTTGTCCAGGCGAACTCGGTTCCATCTCGCCAAAGCCGTGTCAGGATGACCGCCATCTTGCGCGCAGTCGCGACCGTCGCCTTTTTGAGCCCTTTGCGTTGCACAAGCCGCATTGCCCAACCCTTCAACAGGCTGAACTTTGCGACCCGCTGGATGAGTATGTTCGCAGCCTCATAAAGCAATTTGCGCATGCTTCGGTCACCGCGTTTAGAAATGCGACCGGACCAATCGGTTTCGCCTGATTGGTAGCGTCTCGGCGTCAATCCTAGATACGCACCGACATCCACCGCACGCCGGAAACGTGTTGCGTCATCAATGGTGGCAATAAAGCTCAGGGCTACGATAGGCCCAACCCCAGGCACGCTTGTCAGGCGCCGTGCCAGCGGGCAATCCTTTGCATATTTCTGGATCTCGGCATCAAGGTCGGTGGTCTCATGGCAGACTGTTTCATGCACCTTGATCAGCGATGCGAATACGACCTCGAGGATCGGATCACCGGAAACAATCTCGCTGAGTTGATCGCGGAAGTCGCGTCGGCTCCGTCCTTTACGCACAACGCCAAGACGGACGCCGAAGGTTTTCAAAATGCCGCGCGCCTGACCTACGATGTCCATGCGGATGCGAACCAGGCGTTCGCGGGCTGACAAGAGCAGGCGCAGCCGGTCGCTGTTCTCGCTCTTGATATGTACCTCGCGATACCAGCCGGTTCGCGCCAACTGAGCTAACGCCTCCGCATCCGAGCGATCTGACTTGTTCATACGTGCCGACAGAGCTTTGTGTGCCGCACGGGCGTCAATACACACCACCGGCACGCCACGGCGATCAAGCTCGCGTGAGAGCCAAATGGACAGCGGCCCAGACTCATGCCGATCCGTTCAACGCAGCCAGCATGTAGATAAATCGTCTTGATGATCTCATCCGGGTCAGTCGAGCACTCACCCTCGAAAACGCGCGTGCCATCCTCTTGCAGAACACACACTGCGCAATTGGTCAGGGACACGTCTAAGCCAACATAGTTTTTCATGGTTGTCTCTCCTTCAGCTCAAGGTTTTCGAGATACGACAATAGCCGCTCTCAATACCCTTGAAGCCGAATGTTCAGCAGATACGCCATGTCAGCTTTCCGGAAGCTGCGCCGCAGCGTTGGATCGCAGAATGAAGGTCTGCTCTGGGCCGCCTGCGACACGGAGGTTCGTTTTCAAGCCAGCACCAGTGTTCGAAATCATGGGGCTGATCTCGGGGGTTGGCTCGTCGTTTCACTCTGGGTTACGGTCGAGCGAACGTTATGTGCTTGAGGATGGGTAGTGTAACAAGTGCAATTTGAAAGTCTGTTGGACTCGTTCATCGTG
>NZ_JBQFOU010000022.1:0-63940 GCF_056533845.1 Ruegeria sp. F5
ACGCCCCGCCCATCGTATAGATGCCGCCCGCCGCCATGTTGACCGAGCAGAACCCGCCATGGGCCGCGTAGTTCGGGGTGCCGAAATTCTGCGCCCAGAAACTGGTGAAGCTCTGGCTTTGATCGCGGCCGGTGAAAAAGGCCAGCTTGTGCGGCGCGGTTTCGTGCAACTCGTTCAGCCAGCCAACGGCGGTGCTGATCGCCTCGTCCCACTCAATCTCGCGGAACTCGCCCGAGCCGCGCGGGCCGACACGGCGCAGAGGTTTGCGCAGCCGAGACGGCGCGTTGACCTGCATGATCCCGGCACTGCCCTTGGCGCACAGCACGCCTTTGTTCACCGGATGGTCGCGGTTGCCCTCGATATAGGCGACCTTGCCGTCTTTCATGTGAACGTTGATGCCGCACCGACAGGCGCACATGTAGCAGGTGGTCTTGCGAACCTCGTCCGAGACCTTTGGCGATGTGTCGATAACTGGCTGATTCATATCGTCTCTTTGGCTGTTGGTCTGAACTTTGCCGCGTTCCGCCCGGATCAGAGCACGTCAGCGACCTTGGGTTATCCGACTTCTTTTTACATTTCCGCCTGCTGCGCCTGCACCGCCGTCACCGCAATCATGTGCAGGACATCTTCGGCCGAGCATCCGCGCGACAAATCGTTGGCCGGTTTGGCCAGCCCCTGCAGCACCGGTCCGATGGCTTCGACCCCGCCGATCCGCTGCGCGATCTTGTAGCCCAGATTGCCTGCGTCCAGATTGGGGAAGACAAAGACATTCGCTTCCCCCTTCAGGGGCGAATCCGTTGCCTTTGTTGCCGCCACTTCGGGCACGAAAGCCGCGTCGAACTGCAATTCACCATCGATCAGCAGGGACGGGTCCGCTTCGCGGGCGATCCGCGTGGCCTCGACCACCTTGGACACCCTGGGGTGATCTGCACTGCCCGATGTGGAAAAGGACAGCATCGCCACCCGCGCCGGATCTCCGGTGAGGGCGGTGTAGGACGCGGCAGAAGCCCGCGCGATTTCCGCCATTTGCTGCGCATCCGGGTCCACGACCAGACCGCAATCGGCAAAGATGCGCGCGCCTTTAACCTCGTGATGGTCGCGACAGAACAACATCAGAAAGAAGCTGGACACCATCGCGGCGCCGGGCGCGGTGCCGATGATCTGCAGCGCCGCACGCACCGTGGCCGAGGTGGTCTCGACCGCGCCGCCGACCGTGCCATCGGCAAGGCCTTGCTGCACCAACAGTGCCGCATAAACCAACCGGTTAGACACCTGTTCGCGCGCGGCCTCGGGCGTCATGCCCTTGTGGCGGCGCAGCTCATACAAGGCCTGTGCCAAGGCCGGAGCGTGGGCCGAGGTCTTGGGGTCGTGAATCTCGATCCGGTCCCGGTCGTAGCCGTCATGGGTATCCAGCAGGGCCGAGACACGTGCCGTATCGCCCACAAGAATGATGCGGGCGACACCTTCCCGGACAGCTTTCACCGCCCCTTCTACAATGCGCGGATCATCGCCCTCGGACAGGGCGATGATCTTGTCAGAGCTGGTTGCAACCCCGAGTATTTCGCGCAGGGGTTTCAAGCCCTTAGGCCCCTGCCTGCGGGGTCATGTCTGCGGCGCTGATCCCGGCAACTTCGACCGGTTTCTTCATCGCATCGCGGCGGAAGGGCTCACCCAGTTCCTGATTGATCATGGCTTCGATCAGGGTGGTGATGCCGTTCTTCTGATCCTCGATCGCCTGATTCAGCGCTGCGGTCAGTTCGTCCATGGTGCGGGCGATCACGCCTTTCAGGCCGCATGCCTGCGCGATGCCGGCATAGGACACTTTGGTGTCCAGCTCGGTGCCGACAAAGTTATCGTCGAACCACAGGGTCGAGTTCCGCTTTTCCGCACCCCACTGGTAGTTGCGGAAGACGATCTGGGTCACGGCGGGCCATTCGTCGCGGCCGATGGCCGTCAGCTCGGTCACGGCGATGCCAAAGGCACCGTCACCCGAGAAGCCGACGACCGGTACATCCGGGCAACCGATCTTGGCGCCGATTACCGAAGGCAGACCGTAACCGCAGGGGCCGAACAGGCCGGGGGCCAGATACTTGCGGCCTTCCTCGAACGACGGATAGGCGTTGCCGATGGCACAGTTGTTGCCGATATCGGACGAGATGATCGCCTCTTTCGGCAGCGCCGACTGGATCGCGCGCCACGCCATGCGGGGGCTCATCCAGTCCGGTTTGGCGGCACGGGCGCGCTCGTTCCAGGTGGTGCCGGGATCGTCCTGCTCGTGGTCCATCGAAGTCAGTTCCTGGGCCCAGCGCGATTTTGTTTCGGCGATCTTCGCCTTGCGCGCGTCGCGCCCTTCGTCACCTGCGGTGTCCGACAGTTGCGCCAGGATATTGGTTGCAACGGTGGCTGCGTCGCCCACGATGCCGACCGAGACCTTCTTGGTCAGGCCGATGCGGTCGGGGTTGATGTCAACCTGAATGATCTTCGCGTTGGCCGGCCAGTACTCAAGACCATAGCCGGGAAGGGTCGAGAACGGGTTCAGGCGGGTGCCAAGGCAAAGCACCACATCGGCCTGGCTGATCAGCTCCATGCCGGCTTTCGAGCCGTTATAGCCCAGCGGGCCAGCGAACAGCGGGTGCGAGCCGGGGAAGGCGTCGTTGTGTTGGTAGCCTACGCAGACCGGGGCATCCAAACGTTCGGCCAGTGCTTTCGAGGCTTCGATGCCGCCCGCGGAAAGAACCGTGCCCGCGCCGTTCAGGATGACCGGGTTTTTGGCTTCGGACAGCAGCGCGGCGGCTTCAGTCACGGCCGACGCACCGCCAGACGGCAGTTCGAATTCGACAACGGCGGGAATTTCGATGTCGACAACCTGAGTGAAGAAGTCACGCGGGACGTTGATCTGTGCCGGAGCCGAGGCGCGCTTGGCTTTGGTGATCACGCGGCTCAGAACCTCGGCCATCCGCGAGGGATCGCGCACTTCTTCCTGATAGCAGACGCAGTCCGCGAACATGCGCATTTGTTCCATTTCCTGGAAACCGCCCTGACCCATGGTCTTGTTGGCGGCCTGCGGTGTCACCAGCAGCAGCGGCGTGTGGTTCCAGTAGGCGGTTTTGACGGCGGTGACAAAGTTGGTGATGCCGGGGCCGTTCTGCGCGATCATCATCGACATCTTGCCGGTGGCGCGGGTGTAACCGTCGGCCATCATGCCGCCCGAGCCTTCGTGCGCGCAGTCCCAGAAAGTGATGCCTGCTTGTCCGAAGATATCCGAGATCGGCATCATCGCCGATCCGATGATTCCGAACGCATGTTCGATCCCGTGCGATTGCAGAACCTTAACAAAAGCCTCTTCAGTGGTCATTTTCATCTGAGTGTTCTCCGCGCATATATGGAAAGGCCGGGCACCCCGCCCCGCCGTTGCATACGGTTGTGGCCCATGGGACGGGGCGGCGTTAGGGCCAGAACGCAACGCGGATTATATCCAGAGCGGCGCTATCCGGCCCGAATGGCGTCGGCGATCAGCTTGATTCCGGGTTCGATCCGGTCCGTTGCGATCGAGGAATAGCCGAGGCGATAGAAGTTCCTGGGCCTGTCGGGGCCGGAAAAGAAGGGCTCTCCGGGCTCGATATGAACGCTTTGCCGTTGCAGCGCATGTGCGAGTTTTGTGGTGTCGGTGCGCGCGGGCGCGGCCATCCAGATCGACGATCCGCCCAGAACGCCCCGTCCGGCGACCGTCAGGCCATGCTGATCGATGGCGGCATCCAGCGCCCGGCGCCGGTCTGCCAGCGTGTTGGACATGCGCCTGATCTGCGCGTCGTAATGGCCCAGAGACAGGAAATACGCAGCCGTGCGCTGAATATGGCCGGGCGGATGGCGCAGGACCAGCGAACGCAAGGCGCGGGCCTCGCGAATGAACCGCTCGGACCCGACCATGTAGCCAAGTCGCAAGCCCGGAAACAGGGATTTCGAGAAACTGCCCACATAGATCACACGGCCATCGCGATCCATGGATTTCAGTGCCGGCGAGGGCGCGCCCAGAAAGGCCATCTCGAACTCATAGTCGTCTTCGACGATCATCGCGTCCAGATCGCGGGCCCGGTCAAGCAGAGCGCTGCGCCGATCAACCGGCATGGTCGCGGTTGTCGGGCTTTGGTGGCTGGGGGTGGTGAATATGACGTCCACATCATCCGGAATCGCATCGGGCGGCAATCCGTCCCGGTCCACCTTCAATGGCGCAACCGTGCAGACCCAATGGTTCAGAAGATCCCGCAGCGCGTAGTAACACGGGTCTTCGATCGCAGCCCTTCGTCCGTTGTTCAACAGGATGCGCGAGGCCAGCCAAAGCGCGTTCTGCGCCCCCATGGTGATCAGAATCTCTTCGGGCCGCGCGGCGATGCCCCGGCGGGGCAGGGTGTGGCGGGCGATGAACTCGACCAGCAGCGGATCGTCCTGATCCACGTAATCGGCGGTCAGCGACTCGAAATCCTTGTGCCCCAGCGCCCGCACCGCGCAAAGCCGCCAGTTGGCGTGATCAAACAAAGTACGGTCCACCTGCCCGTAGATGAACGGGTAGCGATAGCTGCGCCAGTCGGTGGGTTTCGGCAGAACGTCCCCGCCCGAATATGTACGGGCCAGCGCCTTGTCCCAATCCACGGTTTCGTCCCCGCGCGGGACCGGAGTGTATTTCGGCGGCACCGGCGCGTTCTGCGACACGTAATAGCCCGACCGGCCCTTTGCGGTCAGGTAGTCATTGGCCAGCAACTCGGTATAGGCCAGTGTGACGGTGATCCGGCTGACGCCCAGATGCGCCGCCAGTTTGCGGGACGAGGGCAGCTTTTCGCCCACATGAAGCCGACCCGACAGAATGCCCTCGGCAATCATCTGTTGGATCTGCGCCTGCAGCGTGCCTTGTCCGTTAAGTTCAAGAAAGAACGTATCGACCGATATTCCCATAGCAGTCTTATAGGTTGGACTTATGCCGCGGGCAATCTGGACCTAACACAAATTTACCGTCAATCGCGAAATTCACGTTGACGCATTCGAACTATTAAACTAAATAACCAGAAAATTAGTTTAATGGAGAAATCAGATGTGGGAAACAGCAGCAGCAGGGTTTTCAGCCATGGGGTCCGAGGCCCGGCTGAAAGTTCTGAAAACGCTGGTCCGGGCGGGTGAGGCCGGGCTGACCGTCGGAGAAATCCAAAACCGGACGGGCATCGCGCCATCCACGCTGGCGCATCACCTGCGGTTCCTCGCGGCCGGTGGCGTTGTCGAGCAAGAGAAAACCGGGCGCAGCACGATCAACCGCGCCTGCTATGACGAGCTTAGAAATCTGGCGGAGTTCATCCTCAGCGAATGCTGCGCCGACGAAGTGGGAAAGGCCGCGAACGATGGCTGAGTTGACGCAAAACCCCAAGGCTTCAGCCAAGGCGCTAATCGATCTGGTCAAGACCCCCTGGGCGCTGATCGTCGTGATTCTTGCGGCGGTGGCTATTCTGGACCCGGGCAACTGGGCTGAGGTTGTCACATTTGCGGGCAAGGCGCTGGCGCATACCGGCCAGTACATCCTGTTTGCCGTTCTGTTGCTGTCCTACCTCAAGGCCACCGGGGCCGAGGTCATGGTGGCGCGCGCCTTTGAAGGGCGCGAGACGCGGATGATCTTTCTGGCAGCACTGTTCGGCGGCCTGGCCCCGTTCTGTTCCTGCGAAGTCATTCCCTTTATCGCCGGGCTGCTGGCGCTGGGCGCTCCGCTATCTGCCGTCATGGCGTTTTGGCTGAGTTCACCGCTGATCGACCCGCCGACCCTGCTGATCACCGCAGGCGCGTTGGGCTGGCCCTTTGCAATCGGCAAAGCCGTCGCCGCTGTCGCGCTGGGCCTGTTCGGAGGCTTTGCCATACGCCTGCTGATGAAACAGGGGGCCTTTGCGCAGCCCTTGCGCGTGTACAAGCCCGCCGGATGCTGCGGCTGCGGTCCGAAGCAGGACGACAAACCGGTTTGGAAGTTTTGGCAGGAGCCCGAGCGCATTCAGCGGTTCCGGTCCGAATTCATCCATAACGGCCTGTTCCTGCTGAAATGGCTGGCCTTTGCCTATGTGCTCGAAGCGTTGCTGGTCAGCTATGTGCCCGCCGACCTGATCGCCCGCGTTGTCGGAGGCGAAGGCGTGTTGCCCATCGTCACCGCTGCTCTGGTCGGAATGCCGGCCTACCTGAACTCCTACGTCGCGCCGCCGCTGCTGGCCGGGTTGATGGAGCAGGGCATGAGCGCTGGTGCCGCAATGGCCTTCATGGTCGCCGGGGCGGTCAGTTCGATACCGGCCATGGCGGCGGTCTGGTCCCTGGTCAAGCCGCGCGTGTTTGCAACTTATCTGGTCCTTGGGGTCAGCGGCGCAATCGTCACCGGCATCCTGTTCCAGATGATCTGAAAACAAAAAAACCGCCCGGCACAGTCGCCGGGCGGTTTTTCCTGGACATTCGTAGACTCACCCCGCCTCGCAGAAACGCGGAAGCTTGAACCGGTACCGCGCCTCGCCGCTTTCCACGTAGACGCGCTTTTCCACGCAGGCGCTGGTGCCGACGGTCTGGGACACCGGTGCCTCGGTCGAGGTGATCGAGGCGGCAGAGCCATCCGGCAACCGGACCGAAGCGATGACGCCGTTTTTCAGGTCTCCGTTGATTGCGGTGGCCGACAGGACCGGGACGGTCATGAAGGAATGATGCTCGTGCTTGCCATCATCGCCCAGCACAAACAGGGACGTGACAATGACGATCATGACAACGCCCCCGGCCAGACCCAGCCCCCAGGTTTTCAGAAAGGCATAGATCGAAACGGCGCGGTGCGGGCCAAAAACGGCGGACAGAACGTTCAGCATGGGTTTCCCGTTGGAAAAGCCCCGGACCGTTCAGGCCGGGGCCATCAGAGCATCAGAAACGCGGGGTCTCTTCGTCTTCTTCCTCGCCGCCGCCTTTGGGCAGGTTGAAGAAGCTGTCCGCGTCGACCATCGGCTCGTCTTCTTTCTCGTCCTCGGAATCGTCGGACAGCGAGAAGGTTTCCAGCCCTTCGATGGCCGTCGGGATTTTGGGCGCGGCGTCCATTTCCAGCGATTGCTCGGTCGAGACCAGCTTGCGGCGCTCATCATCGCTCATGACACCGCCCTCGGCGGCTTTCTTCGCGGCGGCCTTCTGAACCACGGCATCCAGTTCCGACTGTTTGCACAGGCCCAGCGCCACCGGATCGATGGGCTGCATGTTCGAGATGTTCCAGTGGGTGCGTTCACGGATCGACTGGATGGTCGGCTTGGTGGTGCCCACCAGCTTGGCGATCTGGCCGTCGCTCAGTTCGGGGTGGAATTTGACCAGCCACAGGATCGAATTCGGACGGTCCTGACGCTTGGACAGCGGCGTGTAGCGCGGGCCACGGCGTTTTTCTTCGCCAGCGGCCGACGGGTTGAACTTGAGCTTCAGCTTGTGCAGCGGGTTGTTCTGGGCCGCGTCGATCTCTTCCTGCGTCAGCTGGTTATTGGCAAGCGGGTCGAACCCTTTGACACCAGCGGCCACGTCGCCATCGGCGATGCCCTGCACCTCGAGCTCGTGCATGCCTACGAAATCTGCGATCTGCTTGAAGCTGATCGTGGTGTTGTCCACCAGCCATACGGCGGTTGCCTTGGCCATCAGGGGTTTTGCCATCAGCCCGTCTCCTATAAATACATCTGTCCCGTCGCCGGAATTCGGCGGCCCCGAGGTATTGGGGCAGGTTTCCGTTGTCGGGGAACTTGGGGCTTATATAGTCGCGTCAGGGTAAGAAGGGAAGAGGCGAATGCGCTGGGTGATTTTGTGGATTGCAAGCGCTGTGGCGGCGCTGGCCGAGGGCGAAAAGGCGGGTGCGTTCGACTATTACGTCCTGTCGCTGAGCTGGTCGCCCAACTGGTGCGCGCGCGAAGGCGATGCGCGCGGGTCGGACCAGTGCGATGCGCGCCATGACCACGGCTGGGTCCTGCACGGGCTCTGGCCGCAATATCATCAGGGCTGGCCATCCTATTGTCCCACGCCGAATGCCCCACCATCGCGGGCCATGACCCGCGAAATGGAGGATATTCAGGGGTCTTCCGGCCTTGCGTGGCATCAGTGGAAGAAGCACGGAACCTGCTCGGGCCTCAGCGCGCCCGACTATTTTGCCTTGTCCCGGCAAGCGTATGAGGGCGTCCAGCGCCCGCCTGTGTTCCGCAAGCTGGACAAGTCGGTCAAACTGCCCGCCTCGGTGGTGGAAGAGGCGTTTTTGAAAGCCAACCCGACGCTCGAGCCCGACATGATCACCATCACCTGCAAACAGGGCTATATCGAAGAGGTCCGCCTGTGCCTGTCCCGCGCCCTTGATCCGGTGCCGTGTGGCCGGGATGTGATCCGCGACTGCACCGCGACGGTTGCGCTGTTCGATCCGATTCGCTAAAGCTCACCGCTTTGGCATTCCCGCGCGTATTCCAACGCCTTGGCCGTGCCTTTCAGATCAATCGCCATGACGGTTTCACCTGCGGGGTTGTAAACGGTCAGGGTCTTGTTCTGCGCAATCGCATTGACGAAATTGCGGTCGGTGAAGAATACCGTTGCCCCCGGCACGTCGCGTTCATTGAACCCGATGGCGGTGGCGTCAAAGCTCTTGCCGTCCAGCTCGAACCGGATCGGATAGCTCTTGCCCTGCTCGATCTGCCCCCAGGCCTTGTTGTAAACCGCGAAATACCCGCGATTGTCCAACGCATCATAGCCCAACCGCACCACCGACAGGTCCTGATACACCGTCTGGATCAGGCACCCGTTGCCAAGGGCAGGGTCCATCATGATGTTCCAGCCTTCGACGAAACCCTTATCGATGAGTTGTTGAGACAGGGCAGAGGTGGCGGTGAAGGCGGCGAGGGTGAGGGCGAGGAAACGTTTCATTATGAGTCCCGTTGCAATTGGCGTCCTGTTGTCCCTACCTAACCTCAAAGCCGTTCCGGGCAAAAGGAATACTCTGACGCCCATGGGTCTTGTCTGTCGAAAGAACTGTTGCCGCAGTTGTGATAGAATGACCTTTGTCGCAGAACGTGAGATTTGCAATGACGGCCAATTCAGAACAGGCGGAATACTGGAGTTCGGCACCCGGCCTCAAGTGGATCAGATTTGAAGAGGATTTAGATGCTGTCTTTGGGTCCGTAACCAACGAACTCATTCGACGGGCGCGTCCACGTCCGGGTGAGCGGTTGCTCGACATTGGTTGCGGAACTGGTGCGGCGAGCGTCGCATTTGCGGGGCATTTGGCCCCGGCGGGGACTGTAACGGCATTGGACATCTCTGAACCGCTGCTGAAGCATGCCAAGTCCCGCGCCAACGAAATGTCCATTAAGTCCAGATACTGCCTGCTGGACGCGCAAAACGACGCGATACCCACTGCACCCTTCGATCTCGTGATTTCTCGGTTCGGGGTCATGTTTTTTTCCAACCCGGTCGCCGCTTTCGCAAACATACGTCGGCATATGTGCCAAAAGGGACGGCTGGTTGTTGCGGCGTGGGCACCAATGAATGCAGAAAACCCGTGGTTCGAGATTCCTTTCCAGGCGGCGATGTCGCACTTGGGGCCACCTGATCCCGAGGAACCCAATGCGCCGGGTCCGCTTGGCTTTCAGGACATCAGCTATGTTGTCGATGTGTTGCAGGATGCGGGGTTCAGTGACGTAGCCGGCGATGTCGCTGAGATTACTTTCGAGCATTCAGGCCCGCTCAAAAAAGTTTCCGACCTGGCAGCCAATATAGGGCCAGCGGCTCGTATTCTTAAGAAATACAATGGAACGGCAGCGGATGTCGAAGCGATCCAAGAGGCGGTTTTGAAAGGCTTCAGAAGATTTGAAAAACCTGAGGGTGTGAGAATTCCCGCAAAACTGAATTTTTTCGAGGCGGTGAATACCGGCTAAAGTTCCTTCCGCGCCCTGAGCGCCGCCGTAATCGTCCCGTCATCCAGATAATCCAGTTCCCCCCCAATCGGCACGCCCTGTGCCAGTGAGGTCAGGCGGACCTGCCCGTCCAACTGATCGGCGATGTAATGAGCGGTGGTCTGGCCATCGACGGTGGCGTTGAGCGCAAGGATGACCTCGGTGATCCCTTCGGCCAGCACCCGGTCCTTCAAACGGGGGATGCGCAACTCGTCCGGGCCGACGCCGTCCAATGCTGACAGCGTGCCGCCCAGCACGTGGTAGCGGCCTTTGAACACGCCCGCCCGTTCCATCGCCCAGAGGTCGGCGACGTCCTCGACCACGCAGAGCTCTCCGGTCGCGCGGGCCTCGGCGTCGCAGATGTCACAGATATCGGTGGTGCCCACATTGCCGCAGTTCAGGCATTCGCGGGCGGTGATGGCGACCTGCTGCATGGCATCAGACAGAGGTGTCAGCAGCAGGGCGCGTTTGCGGATCAGGTGCAACACCGCCCGGCGGGCCGAGCGGGGGCCGAGGCCGGGCAGTTTGGCCATCAGGTCGATCAGATTGTCGATGTCGCTGTTGGAACTCACGGCCTGTCCTGTCTGGCGCCGGAGGGAGCCTCCGGCGGGAGTATTTTTGAAAAGATGAAGATCAGAACGGCAGTTTGATATCTGCAGGCAGGCCCATGCTTTCGGTCAGCTTGGCCATTTCCGCCTGCGCGCGGTCGGCCGCCTTGGTCTGGGCGTCCTTGATGGCGGCGAGGATCAGGTCTTCGACCACTTCCTTGTCGTCGCCGTTGAAAATCGACGGGTCGATGTCCAGGCCTTTGAGCTCGCCTTTGGCGGTGGCGGTGGCTTTGACAAGGCCCGCACCGGATTCGCCGACAACCATCAGGTTGTTCAGCTCCTCCTGCATTTCGGTCATTTTGGTCTGCAGGTCCTGCGCGGATTTCATCATCTTGGCCATATCGCCCAGACCGCCTAGTCCTTTGAGCATCGGTATTCTCCTATATGCGGGGGCGCAACGCGCCGTGTATGAGTTTCGCACATATCGCAATTGCAAGAGCGAGGAACAAGAGGGGAGATCCAATACAGCCCTCCTGCATCGCTTCCCACCGGATATCGTCAAGAATTGGGCCGTAATAATCTACGGTAATCATGAGGGCGAGTGCTACCCAAACGAAAGCGATCACCCATTTGAGTGCTCTTCGTTTTGATAGGATTGCGAGCGCAGTAACGCCTATTAAAACGAGTACGATCGGATTGAAGGTCAGTGCTAAGAACTCGTCAAGCATAGATGCCGGGCCAGAGGCAGAGTTCCATAGCGGCCTTTCCTTATCGCAGACTTCCGCCACCGCGCTTGTGGCGAAAAGCAAAAGGATCAATCCTCCTCGAACGGATCCCATTCGTCTTCGACCTCGGGCAGGGCTTCGGTTTCGACCTTGGCGGCAAGTTCTTCGGGGGTTTCGATCTTTGTGATCTTCGCCTTGGGGAATTGCGCCAGAACGGCCTGCACCAGCGGGTGTTGTTCGGCCTCGGCTTTCAGGGCAAGTTCCGCCTTGTCCCGCACCTCGGCGATGGTCGGCGCGTTGCCTTCGGACACGATGGAGACGGCCCAGCGGTTGCCGGTCCAGCGTTGCAGGGCAGAGCCAAGCCGGGGGGCCAGATCCGTCGGGGCCTGCGATGCGGGGGTGAATTCGATCCGGCCCGGCTGGTAGGAAACCAGACGCAGGCCGGTCTCGACCTCGACCAGCAATTTCACGTCCCGGTTGGCGCGGATCAGTTCGACTACATGTTCGAAGGTCGGATAGCGGGCGAGGGCGGCCTGCGTATCCTGCGCCAGTGCAGCCACCGGCGCGCCGCCCGATCCGCGCGGGGCGGGGGCGTAGGTTGAAGATACGGCGCTGGCCTGAACCGGCGGTGCGCCATTGCCGGGCAGGGGAACGCCGCCGCCGGGGCCACCGGGCGGGGGCGGCGGGGCGTCCTGCAGGCGTTTGATCAGCTCTTCCGGGCTGGGCAGGTCGGCCACATGGGTCAGGCGGATCACCGCCATTTCGGCGGCCATCATGGCGTTGGGGGCGGCTGCGACCTCATCCAGCGCCTTCAGCAGCATCTGCCACATGCGGGTCAGGACGCGCATGGGCAGGGCCTCGGCCATCTGCTGACCACGGGCACGTTCGTCGGGCGAGACCGTCGGGTCTTCGGCGGCGTCGGGGGTGATTTTCACCACCGAGACCCAATGGGTGATCTCGGCCAGATCGCGCAGCACGGCCAGCGGGTCGGCGCCTTCGGCGTATTGGGCGCTCAGCTCGGTGAGCGCACCGGCGGCGTCGCCGCGCAGGATCATGTCGATCAGGTCCAACACCCGGCCCCGATCCGCCAGACCCAGCATGGCGCGCACCTGATCGGCGCTGGTCTCGCCCGCGCCATGGGATATGGCCTGATCCAGCAGCGAGGTCGCATCGCGGGCCGACCCTTCGGCGGCGCGGGTGATCAGCGCCAGCGCATCCTCGGCGATCTGGGCCCCTTCGGCATCGGCGATCTTGCGCAGCAGGTCGATCATGTCTTCCGGTTCGATCCGGCGCAGATCAAAACGCTGGCAGCGCGACAGCACCGTGACCGGGACCTTGCGGATCTCGGTGGTGGCGAAGATGAACTTCACATGTTCGGGCGGTTCCTCGAGCGTTTTGAGCAGCGCGTTGAAGGCGCTGGTCGAGAGCATGTGAACCTCATCGATGATGTAAATCTTGTAGCGGGCCGAGGCTGCGCGGTAGCGGACGCTGTCGATGATCTCGCGAATATCGTTGACGCCGGTGCGGCTGGCGGCGTCCATCTCCATCACGTCGACATGGCGGCCTTCCATGATCGCCACGCAATGTTCGCACTGGCCGCAAGGTTCAGTCGTGGGGCCGCCCTGACCATCCGGCCCGATGCAGTTCATCCCTTTGGCGATGATGCGCGCCGTGGTGGTCTTGCCGGTGCCGCGAATGCCTGTCATGACAAAGGCTTGCGCGATGCGGTCCGCCTCGAACGCGTTTTTCAGCGTGCGCACCATCGCGTCCTGTCCCACAAGATCGGCGAAAGTTTCCGGGCGGTATTTGCGGGCGAGAACCTGATAGGCGGGGCTGGGCGTGTCGGTCATGTCTGCTTTCGCGGATTCGAGTTCTGCCGCAGCGTAGAGGTCGCCGCCGCCCGCGTCCACAGCGCGTCGTCAGGATTTTTGTTTTGGAAAACGCGGGTCCTTGCGTAAACTGGTTCGGCCTATTCCAGAGACTGTATTTTTGGCGATTATTTCATGAGGGGACTTGGTTTATGTCTCAGATGGCGATCTACGCGCTGCAAGTTGGGGGCGGTACGCTGGCCCTGACGCCGATTCCGGGCTGCAGCGGGGACTATTCCGGTGATCTGGAACTGATTTCGGACTGGAAGCCGGGGCTGGTGATTTCGATGACCACCGCGGTCGAGATGTTGCAGCACGGCGCGCAGGATTTCGGCAGCGATATTCAGGGCCGCGCCAGCCGTTGGGTGCATCTGCCGGTCGAGGATTTCGGCGCACCACCGCAGGCGGTGCTTGACGCGTGGCCCTCGGTCAGCGCGACGGTGCGGCATGCGCTGTCCGGCGGCGGGCGGGTGCTGGTCCATTGCCGGGGCGGCTGCGGCCGGTCGGGCATGGTTGTCCTGCGGCTGATGGTCGAATGCGGAGAGCCCCCGCAAAAGGCGCTGGCGCGGTTGCGGGCCATCCGGCCCTGCGCGGTCGAGACCGAGGGGCAGATGGCCTGGGCCGTCGGGACGGCACAGGTGGTGAGTGACGCTTGACTCAGGCTGAAACCCGATGCGGTTCAGCCCGCCTTTCGGGCGGGGTGATCGCTGTTGCGTCAAGCATTGCGCAGGGTGGGCTGGCGACTACACCCGCGGGCAATGGGCTGAAGCCTGTGCCAAAAATCATGTCGGCGTAGCGGTCCAGCCTGTCCAGATCATCCTCGGCGCCCTTGCCGCAAAACACCCGGATCTGATCCGGACGAGCGCGGAACCGGGCGGTGCAGCCGCCGGGGCAAAACCTCAGCTCGCTGCTGCCTTCGATTTCGAACTCAGCCGTGGTGGCGGGTCCGGCTTCTGCCACCGCCTGTGTCAGCGCACGCGCCATCCGGGCCAGCGCCGGGCAGGTTTTGCCGGTCCGCTGGCACACGGTTGCGGTGAATTCATGCGTCTTTGTCTTCCAGATCATCCTGCGCCCTCCGCGCGGCGGACGGGGGATGTGGATCAGGTAGGACTGCGCGAAGCTGTCAGGACCTGCCCGGACACCCCGCCCGAGTTTCGGTTTCAGTTCTGATGGCAGGTCTCCTGACTTGCGGGTCAAAGCGTTGCCGACCTTCCCAGCCTTTCGGCCAGTGGTGTTCCGGCAGTGCTCACCGCTTACAGTTGCGGGGGCAGTCGCGGCCTTGGTTCGTTCCGGCATCGCCGGGCAGAACCGCACCGAGTTCCCTTTTCATCCCGACCCCTTGTGGGGGCCGGAAACCATCACACAATCGCTAGCGGTTGGCCGGGCCCCGAGTCAAGCTGATCTTGATCAGCATTTTGCGCCCTCGGCCCGAAGTGGACGTTTGGTCATGTGGCTTCGCTGTTGACTTGGCCGTGCCGTTCAGCGCCTGATCAAGAAATGAACCGAATAGTTCAGATTGATTCCGAGGGTGCCATGTTGGACGCGCAGCAAACGGTTTTGACAGAAGACTTCCAGTTTCCGTCCGGCCCGGCGATGCTGTCGGCGCGGCTGTACCGCCCGGTTTCCGATCCCGAAACTGTAGTTGTGCTGAACAGCGCCACCGGCGTTCCGCGCGAGTACTACCGGCATTTTGCCCATTGGCTGGCATCGGACCGGGGCATGGCCTGCCTGACCTATGATTATCGCGATTTCGGGTCGTCCGCGTCGGGGCCGTTGAAGCACTCAAAGGCCACGATGGCGGATTGGGCCCTGATCGACATGCCCGCCGCCCGCGCCGAGATGCGCCGCCGCTTCCCTGACGCGCAGCACTGGACCATCGGCCATTCGGTCGGGGCGATGCTGGGACCGGTGCAGCCCGATATCGACCGGATCGATCGCATGATCTGCGTGTGTTCGGGGCTGGTCACGCTGTCGGATCATCCCTGGCCGTATCGGGCGCTGGCAGGGCTGTTCTGGTACGGCCACGCGCCGCTGACGGTTCACGCGATGGGTTACCTGCCGGGCAAGGCGCTGGGGTTTGGCTCGGATTTGCCTGCGCCTGTCTATTGGCAGTGGCGCAGATGGTGCACGGCGCCGCTCAACTACGTGCCCGACATTGGCACGAGCCTGCCAGAGGCCAAATGGTCCGGGTCAGGCGTGCCTGTGGACCTGTTCACCTTTGAAGACGATCAGATGGTCCCGCCCGAAGCCGTCTGGCGGCTGGCCGATCTGTACGGGTCCGGGGCAAAACGGCTCCTGCTGTCGCCAAAAGACTTCGGCGTAAGCGATATCGGCCATATCGGCGTTTTTGCGCGCCGCAACGCTGCCGTCTGGCCGCGTCTGATTGGCTGAGAAAGGGCACCGGTGATCCGGTGCCCCTGCCGTCACAGACCCTTGCGGGACTTCTTGTCCTGCATCACGGACCGCACCATCTTGCCGAACGCCTTGTCGCGCGCCCGGGACTGCGCCACGGTTTCAGAATTCCTCTGATCCTCGCGCCGCAGCTTCCGCCACCGCTCCAGCCGGTCGGCATCCAGCGTACCGTCCCCGATGGCCGCCTGCACGGCGCAACCGGGTTCAGCCTCGTGCTGGCAGTCCGAAAACCGGCACATGTTGGCGAGTTCGAGGATGTCCGAGAACACCTCGTCCACACCATCCTGCGCGTCCAGCAGCCGCAGGGCGCGCATGCCCGGCGTGTCGATCAGCCAGCCGCCGTTTTGCATCCGGTGTAGCGCGCGCGACGTCGTGGTGTGCCGCCCGCGTGCGTCATCTTCACGAATGCCGGCGGTTCCGTCCTGCCGCCCGGTCATCCCGTTCGCCAGCGTCGTTTTGCCCACGCCGGACGACCCGACCAGCGCGGCTGTCTGCCCCGAAGGGCACCACGACAGCACCTGCTGGATATCGTCAGCCTTCAACGCGTTCACCGCAAGAACCGTCAGGAACGGTGCCAGCGCCTGCGCCCGGGCGGCATAGTCGGAAGGATCTGCACAGGTGTCTGCCTTGGTCAGAACCACAACCGGGTAACAGCCGGATTGATGGGCCAGTGCCAGATACCGCTCCAGCCGGGGCGGATTGAAATCGGCATTGCAGGAACTGACGATGAACAGCACATCGACATTGGCGGCGATCAGCTGCGCCTCGGCCCCAGTGCCTGCGGCGCGGCGTTGCAGGGTGCTGCGCCGGTCCAGCAGGTGCCGGACGCGGTTGTGGTCGTCGCTAAGCACCCAGTCACCAACGGCAAATTCGCCGGTGGGCCGGTCCGGGGAGAGCAGGGGCGTTTCGCCATCCGCGTTCACTCCGATCAGCCGGTCGCGGTGCACGGCGGTGATGCGATAGGGATTGCACGATGGATTGGCCGCGTGCTGCGCGGCAAAGTAAGAGGACCATCCAAGGTCCGTAAGGGTAAGAGTCATTGGTCTGCCTGAGTTCAGATACAGCAAAACCCACAGATGGCGGGCGCGCATCCGTCGGTCATGGGTTCAGGCAGTCGCGTGGATAGGGTTCAGAACCGCTCTGCCCGAAGGGTCTTTGCTACATTCATAAAAGCCCTCCTGCGGCTGGGGTTTGCGTAAGTGAGAGGTTGGACATCGACCCAAGCGGGGCTCGTTGTGGCTGCTTCCTTCCGGACCTGACCAGGTTGGCGAGGCGCTCGCCCGCGCCAACCTCTCGACCCCGATATAGGCAGGTGCCGGGCAAAAGACAACCCGTCAGAGCGTCAGGCCTATCCGCTGGAACCCCTCCGCGTCGCGTCCCAGCGGCTTGGAGTTGAAGATGTCCAGCTCATCCAGATACTTGATTGCGCCGGGGCCGGTTCTGAGGACGGCGCCAGCCCCGGACAGAGGGGCGAAAGAAAAGGGGTGCGGCGCGTCCTCAAGCGGGTCACGCGGCAGGGTGTCCGACAGGTAACCTCTGAGGACATGCTTTATTTCCAGCGTCGGCAGGTCGAGGATTCGGCTTTGGAACACCGTCGGAAATTTGCCGCCGCCACTGGCCCGGTAGTGGTTCAGCGCGACCGCGAACCTCTGATCCGGGCGGACAGGTTGGCCCCCGAATTCCAGAGCGGACACCCTGTTATGGGCGGGGTCGATCAGCCCCCCCTCGGCGTCGAAGCGCGCGGGTTGGGACAGGTCGAACCGATAGGTGAGGCCGAAGAGCACGTCGAAATTATACCCGGCGCGGCGGGGGTCGATCAGGTCGGCGGTTTGGCCGGTGTTTTGTTGATTGAAAACGCTAGCGGACATTTCCAGCCAGTCCCGCAGCTGCGCGCCGGTCACGACAACGCCCCGCAATTCGTTTGGAAACAAATGCAGGTCGGCGATGTGGCGCAGGCAGATTTCCCCGGCGGGAACCTGAGTGTACCAGCGGGGGCCGGCGCGCCCGCCGCTTTTGCAGGGTGCAACCGCTGACAGAACGGGCAGGTCGGCCAGACCGGATGCAGACAGATGCGGGCGCAGCGCCGCAGCTTGCGCCGCCGCCACCAGAGCAAGCCCCCGATCCGGCGCGCAGAGGCTGAAGTAGCTGTGCAGATCGCGCGGGATACGGGCGACCGGTTCCGCTACCATCGCCCGCGTCTGCGCGTGCGCCTGGGCAAAAAGCCCCACGAACTGAGGATCCTCGGGCACCGGTTCCTGATGAGGTTCTGCAACGACAGGCCGCAGCTCAGCACCGCTGCCTTCGATGCGCCATGTGCCGGAGGGGCCACGGGACAGCGACAGGTCGATCACTCCGAGATATGAACCCGCCGAGCCGGGCATGACCGCCGGTTTGCCGTGAATGCGTCCGGCGACGTGATCGACATGGGCAAGCCCCTCATGCGCCGGACCGGGCAGAGTCAGATGGGTGTGCCCCGCAATGATCGCATCGATGCCGTCAATCGCGGCCAAAGGGATGGCGGCGTTTTCCAAACCGGGGGCGGGCTGTGGCTCACCAAGGCCGGAATGCGACAGGGCAAGGATCAGATCACACCCCTCGGAGCGCAGATGTTTCACCTGCTTGTGCGCCGCTTCAATTATGTCCTCGGCAATGACCTCGTCCTGCAACAGATGAGATTCCCAGCGGGCGGTTTGCGGCGGCAGGACGGACAGAACGCCGATGTGAATGGCGGCAGGCTTTCCCTGCCATAAAACCGTACGCTCCAGAATAGTGCCATCCGCCCAAATCTGCGGTGCCTTCAAGCGGCGCATGTTGCTGCACACGACCGGGCAGGGGGCCTGAGCGAGGATGCGGTCCAGCACCGGCAGCCCGAACCCGAAGTCATGGTTTCCAAGCGCAATTGCGTCGTACTCCAATGCTCCGAAAGCCTGCATCAGCGGATGGGGATCATCCTGCGTTGCCGCCCATTCGCCCAGCTGCGTGCCCTGAAGGGAATCGCCATTGTCGAACAGCAGCACAAGACTGTCACCGGCCTGTGCCCGGGCCTGCCGGATCAGCGTGGCCGTCCGCGTGAACCCAATCGATGGATCGGACCGGTCGGCATAGTAGTCGAAACCGGTCAGGTTCATATGCAGGTCGGTGGTCGCCAGAATGCGGATATTGGCCCCAGATGTTCTTGCCGGGTCTCGCCCCGGCAAAGATTTGTTTAATATCAATTTTCTACTTTTGGATGCTGTTTCTTAATCAAATTCACTAGAAAGTATAATAGATGAATTTTCCGGGGCCTGCATGCGGCCTTTCCGTGGCAACAGTTGGATTTCCAGCCGGTGAATTGCCATTGCAACAGCGGTGCAGTCATGGCAGCCCTGTGCGCAGGACCCAAAGGACATTCAATGAAAAACGCGGAACTGGTGACATTTGGCGGCTCGGGCCTGAACCGGGCGGCGCATCTTCGCGGCGATGGTGACAAGCTGGATGCGGCGCGCCGTGATCCGATGGCCAGATGCGCGCTGGTCTGGCGCGGAAAGCTGCTGGTGCAGGGCGAAGGGCTGGACCAGCTGGCGCTGATCCCGATGACCCATGATCTGATCTGCAATGGTCCGGGCGGGGTGGTCGAAGCGCCGATCCTTCTGGGATGTACCGAAGCGGGCGCGCCGGTCTTTGCAGCGGATATTTCGAACTGGGCGGCCGAGGGTCTGGATCTGACTGGGATGGGCGAGTTCGTCGACAGGTCCGAACAGCAGCACCCCGATCTGCCCCAAGGGTATGTGTTTGCCGAGTTGCGCCGGATCATGACACGCCTGTCCGCGCGCGACGCGGAACTGGCGGCGACCGCCAAAGCCGTGATCGGCTGGCATCAGACGCATCGCTTTTGCGCCCGCTGCGGTGCGCCCAGCGAGCTGTCTCAGGCCGGATGGCAGCGCAGTTGCCCGTCCTGCGGCGGCCAGCATTTCCCCCGTACCGATCCGGTTGTGATCATGCTGATCACCCATGGCGATTGCGTCCTGATGGGGCGGTCTCCGGGCTGGCCCGAGGGGATGTTTTCCCTGCTGGCGGGGTTTGTCGAACCCGGTGAAACGCTTGAAGCCGCCGTGCGGCGCGAAGTGATGGAGGAAGCGGGCGTGCCCGTTGGCGCGGTCTCCTACCTGTCCAGCCAGCCCTGGCCGTTCCCGGCCTCGCTGATGTTCGGCTGCGCGGGCGAGGCGCTGTCGCGTGAGATCGAAATCGACCCGGTCGAGATCGAACAGGCGATGTGGGTCAGCAAAACCGAGATGATGCAGGCTTTCGCGGGCGAACATCCCGCTTTGCTGCCCGCCCGCAAGGGCGCGATTGCGCATTTCCTGCTGAAAAACTGGCTTGCAGATACGCTGGACTGAGGAAAAACTGGCACCAAGGCACGACGGGCAGCAAAGGACGACATGCAGTTTTCAGCGCGCGAAGATATCGAGGCACCGATCAATTCGGTGTTCGAGATGGTTTCCGATTTCGAACGATTCGAACGCCTGGCCATGCGCCGGGGGATCGAGGTGCGGCGGACGGCGGGCGGTGCGCCCTTCGAGGCCGGAGCCGCGTGGCAGACCGAGTTCAAACTGCGTGGCAAACCCCGGCAGATGTCGGTCCTGATGACCGATTGCGACCGACCCACCCAGATGCGGTTCGAGGCCAGCAGCAAAGGCATGGCCGGGGTCACAACCGTTGATTTCCTGGCCCTGTCGCAGCGTCGGACGCGGTTGAATGTCGAGATGTCGCTGGCCGCCAAATCTCTGCCCGCGCGGCTGTTGCTGCAGTCGCTGAAACTGGGACAGGCGCGCTTTCGCAAACAGTTTCAGGTACGCCTGAGCGAGTTTGCCCGCGAGCTGGAACAGCGGCATCTGTACGGGGCATAAGATGCTTTCAGCCGGGACGGATCGCGCATGGACAAATTGATCATACGACGGGCAATTGGCGATGACGCCGCCGGGATCGCCGATGTCCTTCAGGAACTGGTCCGGGCCGGTAAACGTCACAAGCCAAGTACGCCGGATTTCGCCCGGGCGCATTACATCGGTCACGACGACCAAATCCGGTGCACGGTTGCAACGGACGCAGGCGGGCTCATCCTCGGGTTTCAGTCCATGAAGATCGCGACCCAGAACAACCCATATGGCGCGCCGGTCGGCTGGGGTGTGATCGGGACCCATATTCGGCCTTCCGCGGCCCGGCGCGGCGTTGGGCGCGCCTTGTTTGCACGAACTCTTGAGATTGCGCGGCAGCATGGTTTGCCCGCCATCGACGCGACAATAGGCGCGAACAACGCCGAGGGGCTGGCCTATTACGAAGCCATGGGGTTCAGGCAGTACCGTCTGCGCGAGGGATCGGTTTCAAAGGAATTTCGGCTTGAAAACCGGTCCACTGCCGAGGAATCGTAGGCTGGCCCCAAATCTTGTCAGTTGATCTGCTTGATGGCGCAGCGCTCTGGCCTGCAAACAAACCTCTTCAGCCGCGCGGTTGCGCTGCAGGGTAAACCCCCAGAATCTCGACATTTGTCGTGAAATGTTCCAACTCGTCCATTGCCAGTTGCACGTTACGGTCGTCCGGGTGGCCGACGATGTCGGCATAGAACTGCGTTGCCGTGAACGAGCCGTCCAGCATATAGCTTTCCAGCTTGGTCATGTTGATCCCGTTGGTCGCAAACCCGCCCATCGCCTTGTACAGCGCCGCCGGAATGTTGCGGACCTGAAACACGAAGCTGGTGATCATGCCGTGATCGCCCCGGCGCGCCAGATTGGCCTGCCGTGACATCACCAGAAAGCGGGTCGTGTTGTCGTCATGGTCCTCGATATGGCGGGCCAGAACGTTCAGCCCGTATATCTCGCCCGCGAGTTCACTCGCCAGCGCGGCGGAGTGGATATCGCCGGTCTCGGACACCTCGCGCGCGGCGCGGGCATTGTCGGGGCTGACCCGGCCGCGAATGCCGTGTTCGTTCAGGAACCCGGCGCATTGCGGCAGCAGGACAAGGTGAGAATGCGCCTCAGTCACGTCCGCAAGTTTCGCGCCCGGCACGGCCAGCAGGTTGATGTGAACCCGCACGAAAGCCTCGTCGATAATGTGCAGCCCGCTATGGGGCAGCAGCCGGTGGATATCGGCCACCCGGCCATAGGTCGTGTTCTCGACCGGCAGCATCGCCAGATCGGCCTCGCCTGCGCGGACCGATTCGATCACATCCTCGAACGTACGGCAGGGCAGGGCCTCCATATCCGGGCGCGCATTGCGGCAGGCCTCGTGACTGTAGGCGCCGGGTTCCCCCTGAAAGGCAATACGTTTGGTCATTTGGTCGATTCCGTGCAACAAGTTCTTGAATTGGGCGTTTAGTCGCGGTGTCTATACCTTGCCTCTTGTCAGGGGAAGCCTTAGACACCCCGCAGACAGCTGAAATGGACTCGCGATCAATGTTCGACACGATGACAGTTACCAAGGCCGCCGCAGGCCTGTTTGGCACCTTCCTGGTGTTGCTTCTGGCCAAATGGGGGGCGGATGTCCTCTATCATGGCGGTGGCCATGGCGATGCCGAGGCCGCTTACATTATCGAAACCGACAGCGCGGGTGAAAGCGCCGACGGCGAAGAAGTGGTGTTCGAGGACATGCTGGCCGCCGCAGACCCGGAAAAAGGCGCGCGCGTGTTCCGCAAATGCACCGCCTGCCACAAGCTGGAAGACGGCGCCAACGGCACCGGCCCCTATCTGTTCGGTATCGTCGACCGCCCGGTTGCTTCGGCCAACGGCTTCACCGGCTATTCGGCCGCGATGCAGGCGCATGGCGGCAACTGGACACCCGAGGCACTGGATGCGTTCTTGGAACGCCCAAGCGCCTATATCTCGGGCACATCGATGAGCTTTGCAGGCCTGAGAAAGCCGGAAGAGCGCGCCGATCTGATTGCCTATCTGCAGACAATCGGCAACTGATTGCCGGACCGTCTGCCCGAATTCAAGGCCGTTGCCCCGAGCAGCGGCCTTTTTTTGTCGGTTACACATCTTCACAAAGCGTTCACGCATTCTAAACTTGAACCTGACAGTGCTGGACCTTTAGCTAGGTCAAGGCGCATCTAAGACGTTCAAGAAGCTGCAGGGGAGGCGGGCATGACCCAGAAAAGCGCAAAATCAACGCTGACCACAATGAAGCGGCGCACCGCGTTGCAATTGTTGGGCGGCAGCGCCGTTGCCGCCATGGCCCCGGGTCTGAACGGCGCGATGGCTGCCGGTGCTGCGGACAACAGCAAGATTATCAAGGCACACGGGTATTCTTTTTTTGGCGACCTGAATTACCCGCCGGACTTCAAACATTTCGCTTACGTCAATCCCGATGCTCCGGTGGGCGGGCAGATATCGGTTTCAACGCGCGGCACGTTTGACGGCATGAACCGCTTTAACTGGCAGGGAAAGGCCGGACGCTACTCCGGCCTGATCGCCGAGAGCATGTTCGGCGACAGCCCCTTCGGGTCGGCCTCGCCAGCGGATTCGATCACCGAAGCTTATGGTTTGCTTGCGGAATCCGTCGAATACCCCAGCACAAAGGAATGGTGCATTTTCTACATGCGCCCCGAAGCCCGGTTCGCGGATGGAACCCCCCTGACGGCGCATGACGCCGCGTTCACCCATGAACTCTTCCTCGAACAAGGTATCCGCAGTTACGCGCGGGCGGTCAAACAGCGCATCAAAGGCTACGAGATCATTGATGACTACACGATCAAGTACAATTTCGTGGACGGTATCTCGCGCCGGTCGCTGATTTCGCAGGTCGGCGGCACGCCCGTGTTTTCGAAAGCGTGGTATGAAAAGACCGGAGAGCGACTGGATAAACAAAGCCTTCTGACCCCGATGGGCAGCGGGCCTTATGTCGTCGATGATTTTGAACTGAACCGCTACATCGTCTATCGCCGCAATCCCGATTATTGGGGCTGGCATTTGCCGATCAACGTTGGCCGCCATAACTTCGAAACGGTACGGGTCGAGTATTTCGCCGATGACGCTGCCGAGTTCGAAGCGTTCAAGGCCGGAATTTACACGTTCCGCGCCGAAGGCAGCACAAAGAAATGGGCAACCGGCTATGATTTCCCGGCGGTTCAGAACGGCTTTGTCAAGCGCGAGAGCATCCCGGTCATGTCCCCGCCGTCGCCGTCAGGCTTCATTTTCAACATGCAGCGCGCGCCGTTTGACGACATCAAGGTTCGTGAAGCCCTTGGACTGGCGTACAATTTCGAGTGGACGTCCGAGTCGCTGCAGTTCGGGCTGACGGAACAACGCCATTCCTTTGCCGAAAACTCTGAGGTCGCCGCAGATGGGCTGCCTGACGAGATGGAAACCGCGTTCCTCAAATCCTTGGGCGACCTCGTCCCCGAAGAGCTGTTTACGCAGGAAGCCGTGCGCGCGCATTCTTCGAATGCATCCCGTACCGTCGATCGCCGCAACAAGCGGACGGCGCTGAAGCTGTTCGAAGAAGCGGGCTGGACGGTTTCCAGCCAGGGCAGGCTGCAGGATGCCGAAGGCAAGCCGATGGAAATCACGATCATGCTGAATGCGTCGTCCTCGGACACGGCTGAGGCCATCGTGACGACATATGCCTCGAGCCTCGAAAGTTTTGGTGTGTCCGTGACGGTCGAAAAGATCGACAGCGCGCAATGGATCCAGCGCTATTACGACAAAGATTTTGACATGATCTTCTTCCGCAACCAGTCTTTCCTTGAGGCGGGAACGGGCCTGAAACAGGCATACGGGGCAGAGACGGCGGTGGTGTCGTCTTACAACCCGCAATCTCTGCAGGAACCTTTGGTGGATGCGATCATCGATGCCGCGCTTGACACAAAATCGCGCGAAGAGGAGATTGCCGCGCTGAAATCGCTGGACCGCGTGCTGCGCTATCTGCGCATTCAGGTTCCGACCGGCTATGTATCGGACACCTGGGTCGCCTATTACGACATGTTCGAACACCCCGAGGAATTGCCGCCTCTGGCCGTCGGGCAGTTTGACTTCTGGTGGTTCAATGACGAGAAGTACCAGAAACTGAAAGCTGCTGGCGCGGTGAGGTAACCGAATTGGGCGCGTATATTCTTCGCCGGCTTTTGCTGGTTATACCGACGTTGCTGGGCATCATGATCATCAACTTCACCCTGGTGCAATTCGTGCCAGGGGGACCGATCGAGCAGATACTGGCGCAGATGCAGGGCGAAGGGGATGTCTTTGCCGGTTTCGCAGGCGGCGAAAGTGGATCGACCGAGGAAACTTTTGGTTCAGACAGCGAATATATCGGCGCCCGTGGCCTGCCGAAAGAATTCATCGAAGAACTTGAAAAGGAGTTTGGCTTCGACAAACCGCCGGTCGAGCGGTTCCTGACCATGATGGGCAATTACCTGACGCTGGATTTCGGTGAGAGCTATTTTCGCTCGATCAGCGTGATCGATCTGGTGCTGGAAAAGATGCCGGTGTCGATCTCGCTGGGTCTGTGGTCGACGCTGATCGCCTATCTGGTGTCGATACCGCTGGGCATTCGCAAGGCGGTCAAGGACGGATCGACCTTTGACACCTGGACCAGCGGCACGATCATCGTGGCCTACGCCATCCCCGGTTTCCTGTTCGCCATTCTGCTGCTGGTGTTGTTCGCGGGCGGTTCGTACTGGCAGATTTTTCCGCTGCGGGGGCTGACCTCGGACAATTGGGAGAGCCTCAGCCTGTTTGGCAAGATTGCTGACTACATCTGGCACATCGCCCTGCCAGTGATAGCGCTGACCATTTCCGCATTTGCAACGCTGACCCTGCTGACCAAGAACTCATTCCTGGATGAGATAAAGAAACAATACGTGATGACCGCGCGCGCCAAGGGCCTGAGCGAAGGAAAAGTGCTTTATGGCCATGTGTTCCGCAACGCGATGTTGATCGTCATCGCGGGATTCCCGGCGGTGTTTATCGGCGTGTTCTTCGGCGGCTCGATCATTATCGAGACCATCTTCTCGCTGGACGGACTGGGCCGGTTGGGGTTCGAGGCTGCGGTGGCGCGCGACTACCCGGTGATCTTCGGCACGCTGTTCATCTTTGGCCTGATGGGGCTGGTGGTCGGCATCATCAGCGACCTGATGTATGTGCTGGTCGACCCCCGCATCGACTTCGAAAAGCGGGAGGGGTAAATGGCGCTTTCCCCGCTGAATCAGCGCCGCTGGCGCAATTTCCGGCGCAATGGTCGTGCCTTCTGGTCGCTGATCATCTTCTCGGTGCTGTTCGGCCTGTCTCTGTTCGCCGAGTTCATCGCCAATGACAAACCGATCCTGGTGAAATACCGCGGTGAGTTCTACACGCCGATCTTCAACTTCTATGCCGAAACCGAGTTCGGCGGCGATTTCCAGACCGAAGCGATCTATCGCGACCCTGAGGTGATGTGCCTGATCGACAGTGGCGGTCTGGAAGACTGCTTCGACGACCCCGAAGGCATCATCGATGAGATCAAGGCCGGAACCTTTCAGGCCGAAGGGTTTGAACGCGGCTGGGCGATCTGGCCGCTGATCCCCTATTCCTACAACACCAGCGTGGATCGCCCCGGTGCCGCACCTCTGCCGCCGAACGGGCAGAACCTGCTGGGCACGGATGACACCAAGCGCGATGTGCTGGCGCGGGTGATATACGGCTTCCGCCTGTCGATCCTGTTCACCCTGATCGTCACCGGGGCCGCCAGCCTGATCGGTATCTTCGCCGGGGCCATTCAGGGGTTCTTTGGCGGCTGGTTGGACCTGATCTTTCAGCGGATTATCGAGATTTGGTCCGCGACGCCTTCGCTCTACGTCATCATCATCATGTTCGCCATTCTGGGGCGAAGTTTCTGGCTGCTGGTGGCGCTGATGATCCTGTTCGGCTGGACCGGGCTTGTGGGCGTTGTGCGGGCCGAGTTCCTGCGGGCGCGCAACCTTGAATATGTGCGCGCCGCGCGGGCGCTGGGGGTGGGCAACATGACCATCATGTTCCGCCATATGCTGCCCAACGCAATGGTCGCGACGCTGACCTTCATGCCGTTCATTGTGACCGGAACCATCGGCGGTCTGGCCTCGCTGGATTTCCTTGGTTTCGGTCTGCCTTCTTCGGCCCCGTCGCTGGGGGAGTTGACCTTGCAGGCGAAACAGAACCTGCAGGCGCCGTGGCTGGCCTTCACCGCGTTTTTTACCTTCGCCATCATGCTGTCGCTCTTGGTCTTCATTTTCGAAGGCGTGCGCGATGCGTTTGATCCCAGAAAGACCTTCTCATGAGCCTGCTGGATGTGAATAACCTCAGGGTCTCGTTCCGGCAGGACGGGCAGGTGTCGGCGGCGGTCAAGGGCGTGTCCTTCACCGTGGACCGGGGTGAGACGGTGGCTTTGGTGGGCGAATCCGGCTCGGGCAAATCCGTCACCGCGCTGTCCACCGTGTCGCTGCTGGGCGACAGCGCGATTGTCGAAGGGTCTGTCACTTATGACGGGCAGGAAATGATCGGCGCGTCCGAGCAGCGCCTGATGGATGTGCGCGGCAACGATATCAGCTTCATCTTTCAGGAGCCGATGACCTCGCTCAATCCGCTGCACACGATCCAGAAGCAGATGGCGGAGTCGCTGGCGCTGCATCAGAACATCACCGGTGATGCGGCGAAAGAGCGGATACTCGAACTGCTGAACAAGGTGGGCATCCGCGACCCGCAGGACCGGCTGGACAGTTATCCGCATCAGTTGTCGGGCGGGCAGCGTCAACGGGTGATGATCGCCATGGCGCTGGCCAACAAACCGGACATCCTGATCGCGGATGAGCCGACAACGGCGCTGGATGTCACCATTCAGGCGCAGATTCTGGAATTGCTGGCCGAGCTGCAGAAATCCGAGAATATGGGGATGCTGTTCATCACCCACGACCTTGGCATCGTCCGCCGCATCGCCGACCGGGTCTGCGTGATGAAGGATGGTGAGATCGTTGAAACCGGCGTGACCACCGAGATTTTCGACAACCCACAGCACCCCTATACCCGCAAGCTGCTGGCGGCTGAACCCTCGGGCCATCCAGATCCGGTCGCCAAAGACGCGGAAGAGGTCGCCCGCACCGAGCATCTGAAAGTCTGGTTCCCGATCCAGCGCGGGTTTCTGAAACGCACGGTCGGGTATGTGAAAGCTGTCAACGACGCGACCCTCAGCGTCCGCGCGGGTGAGACGCTGGGGATCGTGGGTGAAAGCGGGTCGGGGAAGACAACATTGGCGCTGGCGATCATGCGGCTGATTGCGTCCGAGGGCGGCATCACCTTTCGCGACAAGGATGTGCGCCGCTGGTCGACACGCGAACTCAGGCGGTTGCGCAAGGACATGCAGATCGTGTTTCAGGACCCGTTCGGCAGCCTGAGCCCGCGCATGACCTGTATGCAGATCATTGCCGAAGGGCTGGCCATTCACAATGTCGACCCCCACCGCGCCCCGCGCGAGTTGGTGGCCGAGGTGATGACCGAAGTGGGCCTCGACCCCGCGTCGATGGACCGCTATCCGCATGAGTTCTCCGGCGGTCAGCGGCAGCGGATTGCCATCGCCCGCGCCATGGTGCTGCGGCCCAAGCTGCTGGTGCTGGACGAACCCACCAGCGCGCTGGACATGACGGTGCAGGTGCAGATCGTCGATCTGCTGCGCGCGCTGCAGCGGAAGTATGGACTGGCTTACCTGTTCATCAGCCATGACCTGAAGGTCGTGCGGGCGATGTCGCACAACGTCATCGTCATGCGGAACGGCGATGTGATCGAGATGGGCGCGGCCGAGGACCTGTTCGAGAACGCCCAGACGGATTACACCCGCGAACTGATTGCGGCGGCGGGCTGAAAACAGCCCGCCCTAAGCGCTCAGGCGCTCGCTTTCTCGCGTGCGGCGGATTTGGGCACCGGCCCGCGCAACTCCTCGTAGTGATCAAAGGTCAGCTTGACCCAGCCGGTGCCGCGCGTGGCGCTGGCCAGCGTGCGGTGCAACTCATCCTCGGCCACGGCGGGCAGCTGGGCGTTGAAAATCTCCCAGCCCGAGGCGTTGGGGTTGCCCTCGAACCCAAGAACCTGACCCTGCAGAGAGCTGATCGTGGGCACCAGATCGCCCACAAAGTCCGAGGGCAGGTGAATCTCTGCGCTCAGGACCGGTTGCAGCACCACCGGTTTGGCCTGCGGCAGCGCCTCGCGCACGGCGTTTTTGCCTGCGGTGCGGAAGGCATAGTCCGAACTGTCGACATTGTGGTGCTTGCCATCGCTCAGCGTGACTTTGACGTCCACGACCGGGAAACCCTCGGGCCCTTCGACCAGCGCGTCTTTTGCGCCATGTTCGACCGAGGGGATGTAGTTTCTGGGAACGGCGCCGCCTTTGACCACCTCTTCGAACTGGAAGCCCGACCCGCGCGGCATCGGCGCGATCGAGATCACAACATCGGCGAACTGACCCGCGCCGCCGGATTGCTTTCGGTGCCGGTGGCGGTGTTCGATGGTCGCGCGGATGGTTTCGCGATAGGCGGTTTCGACCGGCGAAGCCTCGATCTCGATCCCGAAATCTTCGTCCAGCTTGGCGGTCACGCGGCGCATGTGCTGGGGTCCTTGCGAGCCCAACACCGCATGGCCGCTCAGTTCGTCCTGTTCCAGATGCAGTCCCGGATCGATCTCGACCAGCCGCGACAGGGCATTCGAAAGCCGCACGTCATCGCGTTCATGGGCCGGGGATACCACCTGCCGATGCGCAACCGGGTGCGAGGCGGCCCATTCCGGCAGCGGCGAGGCCGTACTGCTGTCATAGAGAAAACCGGGGTTGAGGTGATCTGATTTCACCGCCAGCCCGATCTGGCCCGCCTCGAGCGCGCCGATCTGGGTCTTGGCGTCAAGCGTGGTCAGGTTGCCAACCGATTCACCCCCCAGGCTCTCATGCGCTTTCACGCCGTCGCCCAGACCGCGCAGGACGATGATTTTGCCGATGTGCTTTTTGACATCCGCAAAGCCTGCAATGGCACGGGCGTTTTCGGCGGCCTCGTCGCGGTCTGCGGCGATGTTGAACTCGGGCGCTTCGTGGCGCAGGGCTTTCATCAGCCGGGTCAGGCCGTTGCCGTGGCTGGCCGCGCCCAGGCAGGCCGGGATCAGCTGGTGGTTCTGCAGCACTTGCGCGGCAAGGTCATAGACCTCGGCGCTGGGGGGCTGCTTGTCTTCGATCAGTTGTTCCAGCAGGTGATCGTCGAAATCCGACAGGGTCTCCAGCAATTCGGTGCGCGCTTCCTGTTCTCGGTCCTCGACCGATTGCGGCAGTTCGATCAGGGCCGAGGGCTGCCCTTCCTGATACTTCCACGCCCGCTCCGAGATCAGATCGACCGCGCCGATGATGGCATCGCCGTCGCGGATCGGCACCTGACGCAGGGCGATGTGATTTGTGCAATAGGTCTGCAGCGCGGCGATGATGTCGCGGATACGTCCGTTGGGGCTGTCCATCCGGTTGATGAACAGGAAACAGGGAATGCCCGCCTCTTCGACCAGCCGCAGATAGGGCGCACACAGAACGGCGGCATCCGGGTCGGGCGGAACCACGACGACCGCTGCGTCCGAGATCGCCATCGCCGGGCCGACATAGGCCAGCGCATCGCCGCCGCCATCCACGTCAATCGCGCACCATGGCTCGTCCAGGTAAGAAAAACCGTGCAAATGCACGGTTCCGGAAACATCGAATGTGGTGGGCCGCCCGTCGAGGCGGCTGATAGCCTCGACCAGAGTGGTTTTGCCCGATTGGCTGGGGCCGAGGACGGTGAAAACGCGCATGAGTGCTGTCCCTCTTTCAGGTTGCAGATATACCTGCACGAAAAGGGCTGCCGCGCGCGGATGCGCTGGCAAGAACTGTCTGCGAATTCGCCTGCCTCAGGGTGCGAATGACACGTCCCGAGTGTGGAGAAAACCAGAGGCCTGCGTCAAGCCCCTGTGCCGGTATGAGCGGGGCGGGCCGGAAAACAGGCCCGCTGGTAAAGGGTCAGATTGCCGAACTGTGCCCCGCCTTGCTCAGGTCATAGGCGTCGAAACTGCGCGCGATCATCCGGGTCAGCGGGCGCGCCTCGGGCGGGATGAACAGGCCGTCATCAGTGATACGCAGCAGCCCGTCAAAGGCGGCATTTGCGGTCTTGTACATCGCGGTCAGCTCGGCTGCCGTCACGTCATGGTCGCGCAGGATTTCCGCCGAGTTGATCTGGAAATCGCACATCAGCGCCTCGATCAGCCGCGAGCGCAGGATATCCTGACCCTTGAACAGATGCCCGCGCGAGGTCGAGAAACTGCCGTCGCGGATCGCCTTGGTATGCGCAGAAGTGGCGGGCGCGTTTTGCGCATAGCCCTGCGGAAAGCGCGAGATTGAACTGGCCCCGACGCCGATCAGAACCTCGGCCTGATCGTCGGTATAGCCCTGGAAGTTCCGCTTCAGTTGACCTGCGCGCAGCGCCCGGGTCAGGCCGTCGTCCTGCGTGGCGAAGTGGTCGATGCCGATCTCAGCGTATTTGTCCCACAGGAACAGGCGGCGGGCGGTGTCGAACAGGTCCAGCCGCTGTTCAGGCGTGGGCAGAGCGTCCGAGGGGATCAACTGTTGGCGTTTTGCCATCCACGGTACATGCGCGTAGCCGTAAAGCGCCACGCGGTCGGGGCTGAGCGACAGCAGTTTCTGCACGCTTTCGGTCATCCGGGTCTTGGTCTGGTGCGGCAGGCCGAACAGGATATCGGCGTTCAGACTGCTGATCCCGCGGGCGCGAATCATGTCCACCGCGTCGCGGGTCGTATCGTAGCTTTGGATGCGGCCGATGGTCTTTTGGATCTCGTCATCAAAGTCCTGCACCCCGATCGAGGCCCGGTTCATCCCGGCCTCGGCCAGCGCATCCAGACGGGTCTCGTCGATTTCGTTGGGGTCGATTTCGACCGAAAATTCAGCATCCGGCCCCAGCGGCACGATGCCAAGGATATGCCGCGCCAGATCCCGCATCAGGTCCGGTTGCAGCAGGGTCGGGGTGCCACCGCCCCAATGCAGGCGGGACAGAACCACGCCATCGGGCAGGCGCGCGGCAAGCAGGTCCAGCTCGGCCTTCAGTACGTCCACATAGGCAATGACCGGGTTGTCGGTTTGCGTGCCCTGTGTTCGGCAGGCGCAGAACCAGCACAGCCTGCGACAGAACGGAACATGGATATACAGCGATATGGCGCTGCCGGGTTTGATCCCCGAAATCCAGTCGCCAAACACATCGGCCCCCACGTCATTGTTGAAATGGGGGGCGGTCGGATAGCTTGTGTAACGCGGGACTTTCGCGTCAAATAGTCCAAGCCGTGCCAATTGAGGTTTCACTATCATGCAGAAACCTTTAGGCATCGGATGACTTGGCTGCATTGACAGAGATCAAGTGGAAGCGCGCATGTTTGTTAAAGCACAGTTCGATCATTCCAATTGCGGAGATTGTCCGATCAGACACCGGGCGGTTTGTGCCCGTTGTGATGCGGATGAGCTCGAAGTTCTTGAGGAAATCAAGTATTACCGCAGTTTCGAAGCGGGGCAGACGATCATCTGGTCGGGCGATCAGATGAATTTCGTGGGCTCGGTCGTCTCCGGCATCGCGTCGCTGACGCAGACGATGGAGGATGGCCGGACACAAATGGTCGGCCTGCTGCTGCCCAGCGACTTCGTGGGCCGTCCGGGGCGCGAATCGGCGCCCTATGATGTGCAGGCGACCACCGATGTGGTAATGTGCTGTTTCCGCAAGAAGCCGTTCGAAGATATGATGAATTCGACCCCGCACATTGCGCATCGCCTGCTGCAGATGACGCTGGACGAGCTGGATGCGGCGCGGGAGTGGATGCTGGTGCTGGGCCGCAAGACAGCGCGCGAGAAAATTGCCAGCCTGCTGTCGATCATCGCGCGCCGCGATGCCACGATCGAACAGAAAGGACTGTCCGGACCCATCGTGTTCGATCTGCCGCTCACACGTGAGGCGATGGCGGATTACCTCGGCCTGACGCTGGAAACGGTCAGCCGTCAGATTTCAGCCCTGAAAAAGGACGGCGTCATCGCGCTGGAAGGCAAACGGCATGTCACGGTTCCGGATATGGGACGTCTGATGGAAGAGGCCGGCGACGATTCCGATGGCGGCTTTCTGGTCTGATCACGTTCCTGCGTGACCCGGCGGACCAACCGTGATCTACTGATTCTGAGAAACCGTATTTCAGGAGCAAGCCATGGAATTCAGTAGTCTTTTGGTCATGTTGGTCATCGGTGCCATCGCCGGGTGGCTGTCGGGCAAGATCATGGAAGGCCGTGGCTTTGGCCTGTTCGGCAATATCATCGTGGGCATCGTCGGCGCATTTCTGGCCGGTCTGATTTTCCCGGCCCTCGGGTTTGCGGTGGGCGGAGGTCTGTTATCCTCGATCTTCTTCGCGACCGTCGGGGCGATCATTCTCTTGTTCGTGATTGGCCTGATCCGAAAAGGCTGAACGCAAAAAACCGCCCGGCGGGGCGGCTTTTCCTTCATATCTGATCGGTTAATGGGCCAGGAAAACCGGAACCGCCGATTGTTCCAGCATGTTGCGGGTTGCGCCGCCGAGGATGGCCTCGCGAAAGCGCGAGTGGCCGTAGGCGCCCATGACGATCAGGTCCGAATCCGTGTCGGTGGCGTGACGGTTCAGTATGTCCGAGACGCGGCTCATCGTTTTGCTCAGAACATCGATCTCGCATTTCACCCCGTGACGGGCCAGCATCTGAGACAGCAGCCCGCCAGGGTCCGAGCGGTCCGGGCCGTGACGCGGCGGGTCGATCACCACGATACGCACCAGTTCCGCCTGTTTCAGAAACGGAAGGGCGCGGCGCACGGCCCGCATCGCCTCGACGCTTTCGTTCCATGCGACGATGACGTTTTGCGGCACCGAAAACGGCTGGGCGTCGTTGGGAACCACCAGCACCGGGGCGTGGCCTTCGAACATCGCGGCCTCGAGAATGGGTTCGGCTTCGGCCCCGCGATCCTCGCCATAGGGGTGGGGCAGGATCACCAGATCCGAGAACCGCGCGCGGTGCGCGACATGGCGGCCAAGATCGGCGATCTGCGCCACGCCGTTTTCGGCGGACCAGCGGATGCCGGTTTTGCCCAGGTAGTCCTTGGCATAAGCCAGAAGCTCATCCGCCTCGGCATTGGCCCGGCTCAGCGTTTCCTGCAGGATCAGGGCATTGGCCCCGGCATAATAGTAACCGGTCTGGCTGCGGTCGACGCCCAGACACAGCACCTCGGCATGGGCATCCTGCGCGTTGGCCAGCGCTGCCATCTGACCGAGAGCCGCCTGCGTGCCCTGCGTTTCGGTCATGATCGAGAGAAGAGATTTATACGCCATTTCGACCTCGTGCTTCGGGCCAAGGGCTTGCGACGCGCCGTTGGCCTTTGTTTTCATTGTATCCGTGTCATAGAAATCGGATTGTTGTCTTGACTCAGATCAAAGCAGGATGCGGTGCTGTTCGTCATTACAGCACGCAGACAAAAAGGTTTCGCGCGACACTGGAATCGCGTGGGGCACGGCAAAGGGACGCAAAATGTCGAATTACATCAAGCTGATCGTGCTTGGTCTGGTCGTGGTATTTGCCGCGATCGGGACCAATTATGCACGCGATTTGGCGTATCAGGTGCATGCTCTGCTGGTGATGCTCATCGCTGGCGGTTTGTTCATCTGGACGCTGCGAAACACAGATGAGCCAGATATTCTTGTCGATCGCTCGGGGGAATACATGGACGATGTGATCCGCTATGGCGTGATCGCAACCGCCTTTTGGGGTGTCGTCGGGTTCCTCGCCGGGACCTTTATTGCGTTCCAGCTGGCCTTTCCGGCGCTGAACTTCGAATGGGCGCAAGGCTATCTGAACTTTGGCCGTTTGCGTCCGCTGCACACCTCGGCGGTGATTTTTGCCTTTGGCGGCAACGCGCTGATCGCGACCTCGTTCTATGTCGTGCAGCGCACCAGCGCCGCGCGCCTTTGGGGCGGCAATCTGGCATGGTTCGTGTTCTGGGGCTATCAGCTGTTCATCGTACTGGCCGCGACCGGCTATGTGCTGGGTGGCACCCAATCCAAGGAATATGCCGAGCCCGAATGGTATGTGGACCTGTGGCTGACCATTGTCTGGGTCGCCTATCTGGCCGTCTATCTGGGCACGATCATCAAGCGGAAAGAGCCCCACATCTACGTGGCCAACTGGTTCTATCTGGCCTTTATCGTCACCGTCGCCATGCTGCATCTGGTCAACAACATGACCATTCCGGTCAGCATCTGGGGGTCGAAATCAGTGATCGTCTGGTCGGGCGTGCAGGATGCGATGATCCAGTGGTGGTACGGCCACAACGCCGTGGGCTTCTTCCTGACCGCGGGCTTCCTGGGCATGATGTACTACTTCATCCCGAAACAGGCCGAGCGTCCGGTGTTCAGCTACAAACTGTCGATCATTCACTTCTGGGCGCTTATCTTCCTGTATATCTGGGCCGGTCCGCACCACCTGCACTATACCGCGCTGCCCGACTGGGCCTCGACACTGGGCATGGTGTTCTCGGTCGTGCTGTGGATGCCTTCGTGGGGTGGCATGATCAACGGTCTGATGACGCTGTCGGGCGCGTGGGACAAGCTGCGCACCGACCCGGTGATCCGGATGATGGTGATTTCGGTCGGCTTCTACGGCATGTCCACCTTTGAAGGCCCGATGATGTCGATCCGGGCAGTGAACAGCCTGTCTCACTACACCGACTGGACCATCGGTCACGTGCATTCGGGCGCGCTGGGCTGGAATGGCATGATCACCTTTGGTGCGCTGTACTTCCTGGTGCCTGTCCTGTGGAAGCGCGAGCGTCTGTATTCGCTGCAAATGGTCAGCTGGCATTTCTGGCTCGCGACCATCGGCATCGTGCTCTACGCCGCGTCGATGTGGGTGACCGGCATCATGGAAGGCCTGATGTGGCGCGAAGTGGATGCCAACGGCTTCCTGGTGAATTCGTTCGCCGACACCGTGGCGGCCAAGTTCCCGATGTATGTGGTGCGTGCGCTGGGCGGTGTGCTGTTCGTCGCCGGCTCGGTGATCATGTGCTACAACCTGTGGATGACTGTGCGGAAGGCACCGGCCCGTGAGGCCAGCCTGACCGTCGCGGTCCCGGCTGAGTAAGGAGGGCCGGAGCAATGGCAATTCTCGACAAACACAAGATCCTCGAGACCAACGCGACCCTCCTGCTGATCTTCAGCTTTCTGGTCGTGACCATCGGCGGCATCGTGCAGATCGCACCGCTGTTCTATCTTGAGAACACCATCGAAAAGGTGGAAGGCATGCGCCCCTACACCCCCTTGGAGATGGCCGGGCGTGAGATCTACATCCGCGAAGGCTGCTATGTCTGCCACAGCCAGATGATCCGCCCGATGCGGGATGAGGTCGAACGCTATGGCCACTACTCGCTGGCGGCGGAGTCGATGTATGACCACCCGTTCCAGTGGGGGTCGAAACGGACCGGGCCCGATCTGGCGCGCGTCGGCGGGCGTTACTCGGACCAGTGGCAGATGGACCACCTGCGCGATCCGCAATCGGTGGTGCCGGAATCGGTGATGCCGAAATACGGCTTCCTCGAACATCGCAAGCTGGACGGCAAGTATATCGGTGACATCATGGCGGCGAATGCGGTCGTGGGCACGCCCTATACCGAAGAGATGCTGGAGAACGCGCAAGCCGACTTCCGCGCTCAGGCCGATCCGGACAGCGACTTTGACGGGCTGCTGGAACGCTATGGCGACAAGGTCAACGTGCGCAATTTCGATGGTCAGCCCGAGCTGACCGAGGCGGACGCGCTGATCGCCTATCTGCAGATGCTGGGCACGCTGGTCGATTTCTCGACCTTCACCCCGGACGCAAACCGTTAACGGAGGGTGTGATGGAAGAATACACGCTTCTCAGGCAGTTCGCGGATAGCTGGATGTTGCTTGTGCTGTTCATCTTCTTTGTCGGCATCGTCGTCTGGGTTTTCCGCCCCGGTGCCAGCAAGGAATACAAGGACACCGCCAATATCCCGTTCCGGCACGCCGATGCACCAGCGCCCCTGTCGGGCGACGACAAACCCGCCGAAATCAAGGAGGCGCGGAAATGAGCAAGACACCTGAAAAACAGCCGGGCGATCCGAACACCACGGGCCACAGCTGGGACGGGATCGAAGAGTTCGACAATCCGATGCCGCGCTGGTGGCTGTGGACCTTCTACGTCACCATCATCTGGGCCGTGATCTACACGATCATGTATCCCGCCTGGCCTCTGGTACAGTCGGCAACCGCCGGTGTCATGGGATGGTCGTCCCGCGGCGAGGTGCAGCAGGAACTGATCGCCTTTGAAGAGGCCAACGCCCCCATGAATGCGCGCCTGGAGGAAACTCCGCTGGACGATATCGCAGGCGATGCCGAGTTGCAGCAATATGCCATCAACGCGGGCAGCGCCGTGTTCCGCACCTGGTGTGCCCAGTGCCACGGTTCCGGCGCGCAGGGTGCGCCGGGCTTCCCGAACCTGCTGGATGACGCATGGCTTTGGGGCGGCACGATGGAGGACATACACTACTCGGTCAGCTACGGGATCCGGAACGAGGAAAGCGACGACGCGCGCTATTCCGAGATGCCGGCCTTTGGCGAAATCCTCGAGAAGGACGAGATCGCTCAGGTGGTTCAGTACGTGATGTCGCTGACCAACGCCCAGACCGACGATGCGGCGGCGCAGGCCGGCAAGGTTGTTTTCGACGACAATTGCGCGACCTGTCATGGCGAGGACGGTAAGGGAGACGTCGCCCAGGGCGCGCCGAACCTGACCGACGCGATCTGGCTTTATGGCGGCAGCGAAGAGGCGCTGACCGAAACCGTGACCAACAGCCGCTTCGGCGTCATGCCGAACTGGGACACACGCCTGACCGAAGCGCAGATCCGCGCTGTCACGGCCTATGTCCACCAGTTGGGTGGCGGTCAGTAAGGTTCAAAGAAAACCTCCGGGCGGTTTTCACCACCCGAAGGCCAAGGCACCGGCTGTTCCATCTGTTCGCGCGTTTCCAGAACAGCCGGTGCCGAATTTTGCGAATGATAGTGCCCATGCCAGACCCGGTCCACATCTTAGACCCGGCGCGGCTTTGAATTCTGTTGTCACGGCCGGGATGGCCTGCGACAATTGGTCAGCACGTGGACATCCGAGCGGTCGCACACTTCGATACACCGCTGTTTTGGCTGAAAAACACCGGAATACGGCTTTTCCGGTGCCCCAGGTCGATCCGGACGGATGCTAAAAGGTGTTTGTTCGATGCGCGTTTTGACCCATGTCAAAGTTCGAACAGACGTGATCTGGAACAACACGCTTCCAGAAGACCCTGTATTGGAGCCAGCCAGTGAGCGATTCCGACCCCGCCCCCAGCTTATACGCCCCCCGAGAGCCGATCTTTCCACGGCGCGTATCAGGCCCGTTTCGCAATCTGAAATGGATCATCCTCGTGGTGACGCTGGGCATCTACTATGTGACCCCGTGGTTCAGGTGGGACCGCGGCCCCAGCCTGCCGGATCAGGCGGTGCTGCTGGATATGGCGAACCGGCGCTTTTACTTCTTCTGGATCGAGATCTGGCCGCACGAATTCTACTTTGTCGCCGGTCTTCTGATCATGGCCGGACTGGGGCTGTTCCTGTTCACCTCGGCTTTGGGACGGGTGTGGTGCGGCTATGCCTGTCCGCAGACCGTCTGGACCGACCTGTTCATTCTGGTCGAGCGCTGGATCGAAGGCGACAGAAACGCCCGGCTGCGGCTGCACCGGCAGGCGAAGCTGGATTTCCGCAAGGCGCGGCTGCGTGTTACCAAATGGGCCGCCTGGTTCCTGATCGGCCTCGCCACCGGCGGGGCCTGGGTGTTCTACTTTGCCGACGCGCCGACGCTGGCGCGAGATCTGGTCACAGGCAACGCGCATCCCGTGGCCTATACGACGATGCTGATCCTGACGGGTACGACCTTTTTCTTCGGCGGCTTCGCGCGGGAACAGATTTGTATCTACGCCTGTCCCTGGCCCCGCATTCAGGCTGCGATGATGGACGAGGATACTCTGGTCGTCGGCTACCGTGAATGGCGGGGCGAACCGCGCGGCAAGGGCAAACGCACGGCTGACTCTGAGCTTGGTGACTGCATCGACTGTATGGCCTGCGTGAATGTCTGCCCGGTTGGGATCGACATTCGGGATGGCCAGCAGCTGGAATGCATCACCTGCGCCCTTTGCATCGATGCCTGCGATGACATGATGGCCAAGATCGGCAAGCCCCGCGGCCTGATCGACTATATGGCGCTGAGCGATGAGGCCAACGAGCGCTCGGGCAAACCGCCCAAAAACGTGTGGAAACATATCCTGCGCCCACGCACGATCCTGTACACGTCGCTGTGGTCGCTGGTGGGGTTCGCGCTGCTGTTTGCCCTGTTCATCCGCTCGGATATCGATCTGACGGTCGCGCCCGTGCGCAATCCGACCTTCGTGACCCTGTCCGATGGCACGATCCGCAACACATACGATGTGCGGCTGCGCAACAAACACGGTGAAGACCGGCTGTTCAAGCTGTCCCTGGCCGGTGATCCGGCGATGCGGGTCGAGATCGAGGGCACCGACATTGATACTGTGAATGTCACCGCAGATACGGCACAATTGACCCGCGTTTACATCGTGGCCTCCGGAGACACGACACCGGCGGGGGCGGATACAACCCCGGTACGCATCTGGGTCGAGGACCTCAGCAGCGGTGAGCGCGCCTACAAAGACACCACGTTCAACGGGCGGGGGAACTGATGATGGCGGAACGTAAATTCACGGGAAAACACGCCCTGGCGGTGTTCGTGGGGGCCTTCGGGGTGATCATCGCGGTTAACCTGGTGCTGGCCTATAGCGCGGTGAAGACCTTTCCGGGGCTGGAGGTCAAGAACTCGTACGTCGCCAGTCAGGAGTTCAACGAACGCCTGCAGGAACATCAGGCGCTGGGGTGGGAGGTGCGCGCCGAAACCAGGGGCGGGCTGCTGATCCTGCATATCACCGATGCCAGCGGCGATCCGGTCCGGGTGGCCGATCTGCAGGCCGTGGTAGGCCGCGCAACCCATGTGCGCGAGGATTTCACTCCCGATTTCACCTTTGACGGCACCGCCTATGCAACGCCCGCCACGCTGGGCAAGGGCAACTGGAACATCCGCCTTGTGGCCCGCGACAGCGAAGGCGTCGAGTTTGCGCAGCGCGTGCCCCTTTATGTGAAAGGCTAGGGACGTGACGGCGCAGCTTTCCTCTGGCACGGCGGCCTGTCCGGGCTGTATCGCGGCCCCGGCAGAACCGGCGCGACCCATTCCGCAGGATGCCCAGATTGCGTTGTCCCTGCCGGGCATCCATTGCTCGGCCTGTATCGCGACCGTTGAACGCGAGTTGAACGCCCATCCCGGCGTCGAGGATGCGCGGGTCAACCTGACCCTGAAACGCGCCATGATCAAAGCCGCGCCCGAGACGCGCGCCGCCGATCTGATCCCGGTTCTGGAAGGCGCAGGGTACGAGGCGCATGAACTTGACCCCGGCGCCCTGTCCGCCACCAGCGCCGACAAGGCGGGCCGCGACCTGCTGATGCGGCTGGCGGTGGCCGGGTTTGCGTCGATGAATGTGATGCTGCTGTCGGTTTCGGTCTGGTCCGGTGCATCGGATGCGACGCGGGACATGTTCCACTGGATTTCGGCGGCCATCGCCTTGCCCGCGATTGCGTTTTCCGCCCAGCCCTTCTTTGCCAACGCCTGGAGCGCCCTGCGCGTCCGGCGGCTGAACATGGACGTGCCGATTGTGCTGGCGATCCTGCTGGCGCTGGCCACATCGCTGTGGGAAACCGCGCTGAGCGGCGAGCATGCCTATTTCGATGCCGCCCTGACCCTGACCTTCTTCCTGCTGGCTGGCCGGTATCTGGACTACCGCACCCGCGCGGCGGCCCGATCCGCCGCCGAGGAACTGACCGCATTGGAAGTGCCCCGCGCCATTCGTGTCGTTCAAGGCCGCGAAGAAGAGGTCGCGGTGTCAACGCTGTCTGTCGGCGATTTAATCCTTGTGCGTCCCGGTGGGCGGATGCCCGTGGATGGTGAGGTTGTCGAAGGCCAATCCGAACTGGACCGGTCCTTGCTGACCGGGGAAACCCTGCCGGTCTTCGTTGAAACCGGGCAGGCCGTCAGCGCCGGTGAGGTCAACCTGACCGGTCCACTGACCATCCGCGCGACGGCGGTGGGTGAAGATACCTCGCTGCACCGCATGGCCGATCTGGTGGCAATCGCGGAATCCGGGCGCTCGCGCTATACCTCGCTGGCGGACAAGGCGGCCAAGCTTTATGCGCCGGGTGTGCATATCCTGTCGGCGCTCAGCTTTGTGGGCTGGTATATCTATTCCGGCGATCTGAGGACCGCCCTGAACATCGCGGCGGCGGTGCTTATCATCACCTGCCCCTGCGCGCTGGGTCTGGCCGTTCCTGCGGTGACCACGGCAGCCTCGGGCCGGTTGTTCCGCAAGGGGATGCTGATCAAACACGCCACCGCTTTGGAACGTCTGGCCGAGGTGGACACGGTTGTTTTCGACAAGACCGGCACGCTGACCTCGGGCACGCCCGAGCTGACCAACCTGAGCGACCATTCCCGCGCTGATCTGGAAATCGCGCTGGCCTTGGCCGAGGCATCCGCGCACCCGCTGTCGGTCTCGCTGGCCTCTGCCGCGCGGGCCGCCGGGATCAAACCGGCCAACCTGCGCGATATTGCCGAAGTGCCGGGTTATGGCACCCAAGGCACCTATCGCGGAGAACGCGTGCGTCTGGGCCGCGCGGCCTGGGTGGGCGGTGAACAGGGGGCGGAGACCTCTGCCTGGCTGGCGGTCGGGCAAAACGCGCCCGTTGCCTTCAGATTTACCGACGCCCTGCGCCCCGGCGCGGCCGAGGCGGTCGCCGCTTTTGCCCGATCCGGCAAGCAGGTGATCCTGATCTCGGGCGACGCGCGCGGGGCCGTTGAAACATTGGCCGGTAAGCTGGGCATCACCAACTGGATTGCCGAAGCCTTGCCGCAGGACAAGGCCGGGCATATCCAAAACCTCAGCGAACAGGGCCGCCGCGTTCTGATGGTCGGCGACGGCCTGAACGACACGGCAGCGCTGGCGGCGGCGCATGTCTCGATCTCTCCGGCCTCGGCGCTGGATGCGGCGCGGGTGGCCTCGGACATCGTGCTGCTGGGCAATGACCTGTCGCCCATCGCGGATGCCTGCGACACGGCGGTCAAAGCCACCAAACGGATTCGCGAGAACTTTCAGATCGCCACCGTCTACAACGTGATCGCCGTGCCCCTGGCGGTGATCGGGCTGGCGACCCCGCTGATTGCGGCATTGGCGATGTCGACCTCGTCCATTACCGTATCCCTGAACGCATTGCGGCTGAGGTGAAGCGATGGAAGTGCTGGCATATCTGATCCCGATTTCCCTGTTTCTGGGCGGTGTTGGACTGGTTGCGTTCATCTACACAGTGCGCTCGAACCAGTACGAAGACCCCGAGGGCGACGCCCGCCGGATTCTGAGCGACGAATGGGACGACAAGCCCAAACCCTGACCGGGCCATGCCCAGGACATCACAGTAGGCCCGACTGCCCTTGAAATTGCCGCAATGCCCGGTTATGTCCGGCCCATCCGCTAGCAGAGAGAATACGCCAAATGGCTACCACCAACCCGATCCAGTTCATTCAGCAGGTCCGTGCCGAAGTTTCCAAGGTCGTCTGGCCGACCCGGCGCGAGGTGCTGTTGACCACGGTCATGGTGTTCATCATGGCGGCGCTGACGGCTGTGTTCTTCGCTCTGGTCGATCTGGGCATTCGCGGCGGTCTGCAGCTGATCCTCGGCGCGTTCAGCTAAGCGCCCAAACACAGCTGCCCCCTTGCGCCCCGCGCAATGTGCTAGTAGGTGACGCGGGACTATTCGGAATGGGCGTGCGGCGATTCGGACCGCGCGCCGCTTTTTATTCCGGGTCACGTGATGGAATTTCAATACCGGTGCATCCGGCCAACAGGATGCGACCGAAGGCAAACAAGGACGACAGGTTCATGGCGAAACGGTGGTACTCGGTCAGCGTTCTTTCGAATTTCGAAAAGAAGATCGCAGAGCAGATCCGCACGTCGGTGGCCGAGCAGGGCCTTGAAGATGATATCGACGAGGTTCTGGTGCCCACCGAAGAGGTGATCGAAGTGCGCCGGGGCAAGAAGGTCACGACCGAACGCCGCTTCATGCCCGGCTATGTGCTGGTGCATATGGAGATGTCGGATCAGGGCTACCACCTGATCAACTCGATCAACCGCGTCACCGGTTTCCTGGGCCCTCAGGGACGCCCGATGCCGATGCGCGACGCCGAGGTGAACCAGATCCTGAACCGCGTTCAGGAGGGCGAAGAAGCGCCGAAGCTGATGATCACCTTCGAGATCGGCGAGAAGGTCAAGGTCAACGACGGCCCGTTCGAGGATTTCGACGGCATGGTCGAGGGCGTGGACGACGAGGCGCAGAAGCTGAAGGTCTCGGTTTCGATCTTTGGGCGGGAAACGCCTGTGGAACTGGACTTTACGCAGGTTACGAAGCAGGGCTGATTAGAGCCTTGTGGAGATTTTGACGCCGCGTTGCCTTGGGTAGCGCGGCGTTTTCTTGTTTTTTGGACTACTTAAATCAAGTCGCTGTGCCCGTAGAGCGGGCACTTAAGGTTGAACAATGGCAAGAGTCGTGTTGAGGGCCTGGAGAGCCACCTCGCGAGCTTCGTCAACGGGCATGTCAACAAATATTGGGTCAAGATTGTTTGTGCTGACCGTCAATCTCGACCCTTTCCCAAACGGCTGCCAAACCCAACACTGAGTTTTAATCCCTTCATCCGGTAAAAGACAAATTGAACCTTTGTTCAGGTCGCCTTGACGTTCTTTCTTCAACGATCCGCCTTCTTTCCAATACGGTTTGGGAAAGCCAAGCTCATCCTCAGTCGCAAACAGCACCTTTCCCACGTGGCGGTACGGATGCGAGGAATAGCGACCGCACTACTCGGGCTCATCAATGCCCTCACAGAGAGAAGTCAGAGCCGCATGATTGGATGCGGGGGTTATCCACACCACGTCCATATCAATAGCGCGTGTGCCGTTTTGGCTACGTCTGCATATCTTCGAAAAACCAGATTTGCGGTTCATCCTTCCGAAATGGGTTGCGGAATTCCCAATTTCGAGGCGGGGTTTTAGTTCTGGTGGTAGAACTACAACTTCACCAGCAATACGAACATGCAGGTCTTCTTTAAGGCAATCCTTTGGCACGTACTGAAGCCAAAGGGCGTGACCCGTATATGCGCAGGCGACAATGACCGGAACTGAAACGGATATAGTCGGAGAAACTCGCGCAAGTCTCATGACACTGCCCCAGCCCGCGCCGAGTGCAAACATGGCAAGGCAAGACAAGATGACAATGAGGTACCCTAGCCCAGCATATTGACCCGCCATCGGGTGGTACAACAAGAAGCCCGCGGGAAGAGCAATTGAAGCGAGCATGAGCGGAGCGCGAACTCGCCAATCAAATCGAAACGCTATTGCGGAAGTCAACGCGAAGCCTGCTAGAGCAATCGAAAAGACGGTGGGTGAATTTAGAGGGAACAAAAGCTGCCTTTTGCAAATGGTTTGATTGAATATCAGCAATCTTCAATCAGAAGTAGATTTGGCGCGATGCTGGAATTCCATACTGTGAGTTCGGTTTGGATGTACGTGAGTGGATATTCGCAATGCCCTTGCCAACCCCACCATTCCCCTATAAACGCCGCCTCTATCGTCTTCGGGCGAGATTCTCTCGTGGGAGGTTCTTGGGATCGCGATCCCGGGCCGGACCACGCAACATAAACCGGGTGGGACGCGTCCCATTCACGTTGAAAGGAAAACCAAATGGCCAAGAAGCTTGCTGGTACAATGAAGCTGCAGGTTCCTGCAGGTCAGGCGAACCCCTCGCCGCCAGTTGGTCCGGCGCTGGGTCAGCGCGGCATCAACATCATGGAATTCTGCAAGGCGTTCAACGCCAAGACCGCAGATATGGAGCAGGGTGCCCCTTGCCCGACCGTGATCACCTATTATCAGGACAAGTCCTTCACCATGGACATCAAGACGCCGCCCGCGTCTTACTACCTGAAAAAAGCCGCTGGTCTGAAGCCGGTTGGCAAGCGGAACCGCCCCCGTGGCGCGGAAAACCCCGGTCGTGAAACCGTGGCCACCGTGACCACCAAGCAGGTTCGCGAAATTGCCGAAGCCAAAATGAAAGATCTGAACGCCAACGACGTCGAAGGCGCAATGCAGATCATCCTGGGCTCGGCCCGCTCTATGGGCATCGAGGTGAAGTAAGATGGCAAAACTCGGTAAACGTACCCGCGCTGCGCGCGAAGCTATCGCCGGTAAGGAAAACCTGTCGGTTGAAGAAGCGGTTGCTCTGGTCAAGGGCAATGCGACCTCGAAGTTCGACGAGACCATCGAGATTGCTCTGAACCTGGGCGTTGACACCCGTCACGCGGACCAGATGGTGCGCGGCGTTGTCGGCCTGCCGAACGGCACCGGCAAAGCGATGCGCGTCGCTGTGTTCGCGCGTGGTCCCAAGGCGGACGAAGCGAAAGAAGCAGGCGCAGATATCGTTGGCGCAGAGGACCTGATGGAAACCATTCAGGGCGGCACCATCGAATTCGACCGCTGCATTGCCACCCCGGACATGATGCCGATCGTCGGCCGTCTGGGTAAGGTTCTGGGCCCCCGCAACCTGATGCCGAACCCCAAGGTCGGCACCGTGACCATGGACGTGAAAGCGGCCGTGGAAGCAGCCAAGGGCGGTGAAGTTCAGTTCAAGGCGGAAAAAGGCGGCGTTGTGCATGCCGGTGTTGGCAAAGCGTCGTTCGACGAAGCCAAGCTGGTCGAAAACGTCCGCGCATTCGTTTCGGCTGTTGCCAAGGCGAAGCCGTCGGGCGCCAAAGGCACCTACATGAAGAAAATCGCGCTGAGCTCGACCATGGGCCCCGGCGTGACGCTGGATGTGGCGGCTGCTTCGGGCGAATAAGCCCTGACGCCTCGTCAGACAGGATAGACCCGGGCGGTGCAAACTGCCCGGGTTTTTCTATTGGTTGTCTTGATTTGAAAGATCACGCACCTTACATCTTGTGCGCACATAGTGCGCACAAGATGTAAGGTTAAAATGCAATGAAGTTTGACTACAGGTATGCAAATCCCGAGGCCACACACCGTGAGACGGGCTTGGTTATAGACATCACATATGAGGCGCAAGGCCCAGGGGTGACATTTAAGATTGCAAACGAGGTCGGGAAGAAACTGGATGAGGTTAAGATCGACTTGATCCTTGAGGACCTTCGACAGACGGTTGACGACGAAAGAAACCGATCCGAGATGCAGAGGCTTGTTCATGGTACATTTGCCGGGAACTGCTCGTTTGTTGAGATTATTTTGGAGGGCGAAACCTCACGCAAAGTGACAAACAGGACGTTGCAATCGTGGCTGGCCGACCCCCAGAGGCCGAGTAGCAGGAAATGCCCTGCATGGGCGGTCAGGGCTTTAAAAAACTATATCGAAAAAGAAGGGGGGCAAGAGGCTGTTCGCGAGACGAACCACTACATCATGGAGCAAATTCGCGAGCGGCCCGGAGGGCATCTTCGCGTAATGGCGCGACAAGATGGCAACAGACGGGCAGAAGAAAGAATTGAGCGAGAGGATACACAACTCAAAAGACTAACGAACGCATCTGTATCTGAATTTCCCGAGGTTATACACAAGCGTTTTTCAGACGTGGAACGCGAGCGCGCGCATGACGGTGCAGTTGTCGACATCATTCTGCATGCCCTACGGCAACTCGATGGGAATAGCTCGATTCAGGACTTCGCAAAATACGTGCTGGAGCATCTGGATGCCAAGTTTGAGTGGGATCACACGGTTAGAACTACGGTTGAAGAGTTGAGAAGGGGCGAAACGTAAGTAGATGGCTGCTGGTGCCCACTCTGGTGTTTCCATCCAAAAGCCTTGGCCGCCGATTACCTATCGAAGCTGAGTGGTGGCGGTGAAAGGGTGAATGGGCGCAAGCAGTTCGTATTTGGATTTAACCCGGGCATAATCACGCCCTAGCCGAAGCTCTGCCGGAACGCCTGTTGCAGCCTCAGTTCCAGCCGTGCGCGGCGGTGGTCTTCCTGCGGGCTGCAGGCATAGTCGCTGCGGCTGAGAAACAGCCAGTCTTTCAGCAATCGCCCTCGGAGGCAGAAATCCAGAATGTCGGTATTGATCGGATGGCGGTAGCGGCGAAAGAACATCTCTTTGTGTCTTTTCAGGATGCCGCTACGGTCGACCTCGGATGCGGGGCCATCGCGGAAGATGTCCGCCTTCAGGAAGTCGACGATGTCATAGGTTGCCAGTTTCTCGCGCGCTTCTGTGAAATCCAGGCCGATGGTTTTGCCCTGGCCTACGATCAGATTCAGACCGTGGAAATCCCCATGCGCAAAGACCCGCAGGTCGGGTTGGCCTTTCAGCCGGTCGGCCTCGGACCGCATGACGTTGATCATAACCTCGCTTTTTCGGGCGAGGGGGTGGGGGAGGGATGCGGCAAGCTCGTGAAAGCTGGTGGTCATCCATCTTGGGCGGAAGCCGTACTGCGTTGGCGGTCGGAACCCGTGGAAATCGTGCAGCCAGGACCCGGCGCGGCGGTAAATCTGCGCGACCTGGTCGGCGTTGGTGCAGTTGTAGATCAGATCGACGGCTGTCGGGCGGTCGATGAATTCCGAGGCGAAGAATGTCCCGTTCTGTGACAGGTAAACGGGTTCAATGACCCGCGATGTCTGGTTGCCCCCGAAATAGGCGCTCAGGTCCTTCAGAAGGGCGAATTCCTTCTGCAGCCTGCCGGTCTCGGCGGATTCGGTGTCGATCTTGATTGCATAATGGTTCGACCCGGCCTTGACCCGCAGCAGAAAGCGGGTCTCAGGAAAGTCGTGAGACCGGTAGACGCAGTCAAATCCCGAAATGGCCCCGTGGATGCCGTTTTGCGCGAATTCTTTCACGCAGGCGGCGGCGCGGGCGTGTTCGTCTTTGGTCAGGGCCTGCATCTTGGGAAAATACGCATATCTGTGTTGTGGTATCCGACCGTCCGAATGGACTGCACAAGGGTGCGCAAGTCAATTGCGGCTGCATCCGAAACCGCGGGTCGGGTCATTTTGTTCTATTGGCATCACGCCGAACATGGTATGGTGACGGAACATTCAAATTCAGGGGCAAAACACCGATGCAATCGGTGATTTTACCCCTTGGAAACCCCGCCTATCTGTCCTAAGTAGACCTGCGGAATAAAGCGTGCGATTCGTCGTGCGCTTTATTTTGTTTCGTCCAAGACGGTGGGTGGTGCCATCCGGCCCCTTAATTCCCTGCCTGAGACGGGTAAGACCAAAGAATTCTGAGGGTCGCGATCCTCGGGCGCATTTTGGCCAATCCCGTAACAACGGACCTGAACGCCGGGGGCTTGCCTTCGGCAAATATGAGCCGGGGTGAGATATCGCCCCTAACTTGGAGAGAACTGTGGATAGAGCCCAGAAAGAGAAAGTGGTCGAGGAACTCGGCCAGATCTTCGAAAGCTCTGGCGTCGTGGTGGTTGCTCACTACGCCGGTCTGACAGTTGCCGAGATGCAGGACCTTCGCGCACGTGCTCGTGACGCGGGTGGTGCCGTGCGTGTTGCCAAGAACAGGCTCGCCAAAATCGCCCTCGACGGAAAGCCATGTGCAAGCATCGCTGACCTGCTGACGGGTATGACCGTTCTGACCTATTCCGAGGACCCCGTGGCAGCAGCCAAGGTGGCTGAGGACTTCGCCAAGGAGAACAAGAAGTTCGAAATCCTTGGCGGTGCAATGGGCGAGAACGCTCTGGACCGCAAAGGCGTTGAAGCCGTTTCGAAAATGCCGTCGCGTGAGGAGCTTATTGCTTCGATCGTTGGCTGCATTGGCGCACCTGCTTCGAACATCGCCGGCGCGATTGGCGCACCTGCAAGCAACATCGCAAGCATCCTTTCCACCATCGAAGAGAAGGCGGAAGCTGCGTAAGCGGTTGGCACTGAATGATCTGCGTAGGGCATGCGCCCTGACGTTGGAACACACATTGTAAACGGAAAGAGCTGATAAAATGGCTGATCTGAAAGCACTCGCAGAAAGCATCGTGGGTCTGACCCTGCTGGAAGCACAAGAACTGAAAACCATCCTCAAAGACGAATACGGCATCGAGCCCGCAGCTGGCGGCGCCGTAATGGTTGCCGCAGCTGGCGATGCCGGCGGTGCAGCCGAGGAAGAGAAAACCGAATTCGACGTCGTTCTGAAGAACGCCGGCGCTTCGAAAATCAACGTGATCAAAGAAGTTCGCGGCATCACCGGTCTGGGCCTGAAAGAAGCCAAGGAACTGGTCGAAGCCGGCGGCAAGATCAAAGAAGGCGTGTCGAAAGACGAAGCCGAAGAAGTCAAAGGCAAGCTGGAAGCAGCTGGCGCCGAGGTCGAACTGGCCTAAGCGTTTTTGCTCAGGGACCCGCTTTCTTGAAAAGAAAGCGGTCCGGAGTTCTTCAGGAACTCCGGTCTGTGCCCGAAAGTTCAGGCTGGGTCCGGAGAAATCCGGGTCCAGCCGAACCTGTCTTAGAAAGGGCCTCATTGACGGGGGCGTTTTCTAAGACACGGTTTTCGGATCGGGAGGCTGCCTTCGGGACGGTGGCCATGAATTGATCCGGACGTGTTGTCTCGATTGTGCAAGATGCCGGGGCCCGACGGTGTCTTTGCCCGCTGAGAACATCGAAAGGTGACATCTGACATGGCTCAAACGTTCCTTGGCCAGAAACGTCTTCGTAAATACTACGGCAAAATCCGCGAAGTTTTGGAAATGCCGAACCTCATTGAGGTGCAGAAATCTTCCTATGACCTTTTCCTGCGCTCCGGCGATGCAGAGCAGCCCACAGACGGCGAAGGCATCAAAGGCGTGTTCCAGTCGGTTTTCCCGATCAAGGATTTCAACGAAACCTCCGTTCTGGAGTTCGTGAAATACGATCTGGAAAAGCCGAAATATGATGTCGAAGAGTGCATGCAGCGCGACATGACCTACAGCGCGCCGCTGAAGGTCACTCTGCGTCTGATCGTGTTTGATGTCGATGAGGACACCGGTGCGAAATCGGTCAAGGATATCAAGGAACAGGACGTGTTCATGGGCGACATGCCCCTGATGACACCGAACGGCACGTTCATCGTGAACGGCACTGAGCGTGTGATCGTCAGCCAGATGCACCGCTCGCCCGGTGTGTTCTTTGACCATGACAAGGGCAAGACCCATTCCTCGGGCAAGCTGCTGTTTGCCTGCCGCATCATCCCGTATCGCGGCAGCTGGCTGGACTTTGAGTTCGACGCCAAGGACATCGTGTTCGCCCGTATCGACCGTCGCCGCAAACTGCCTGTGACAACCCTGCTTTATGCGCTGGGTCTGGATCAGGAAGCGATCATGGACGCCTATTACAACACCGTGTCCTACAAGCTGGACAAGAAGAAAGGCTGGGTCACGCCGTTCTTCCCCGAGCGCGTGCGCGGCACCCGTCCGACCTATGATCTGGTCGACGCGAAATCCGGTGAAGTGATTGCCGAGGCGGGTAAGAAAGTCACCCCGCGCGCGGTCAAGAAGCTGATCGACGAAGGCAGCGTTACCAACCTGCTGGTGCCCTTCGACAACATCGTCGGCAAGTTTGTCGCCAAGGACATCATCAACGAAGAAACCGGCGCGATCTATGTCGAAGCCGGGGATGAGCTGACCCTGGAATACGACAAGGACGGCGACCTGATCGGCGGCACCGTCAAGGACCTGATGGATGCGGGCATCACCGACATCCCGGTTCTGGACATCGACAACGTCAATGTCGGCCCATACATGCGCAACACGATGGCTCAGGACAAGAACCTGAACCGTGAAAGCGCGCTGATGGACATCTACCGCGTCATGCGCCCGGGCGAGCCGCCCACCGTCGAGGCTGCGTCGGCCCTGTTCGACACCCTGTTCTTCGACAGCGAGCGTTATGACCTGTCCGCGGTTGGCCGTGTGAAGATGAACATGCGTCTGGCATTGGACGCGCCGGACACCCTGCGCACCCTGCGCCGCGAAGATATCGTGGCCTGCATCAAGGCGCTGGTGGAACTGCGTGACGGCAAAGGCGACGTGGACGATATCGACCACCTCGGCAACCGTCGTGTGCGTTCGGTCGGCGAACTGATGGAAAACCAGTACCGCGTCGGTCTGCTGCGCATGGAGCGCGCGATCAAAGAGCGTATGTCGTCGGTCGAGATCGACACCGTCATGCCGCAGGACCTGATCAACGCGAAACCGGCTGCAGCTGCTGTCCGTGAATTCTTCGGCTCGTCGCAGCTGTCGCAGTTCATGGACCAGACCAACCCGCTGTCGGAAGTGACCCACAAACGCCGCCTCTCGGCGCTTGGCCCCGGTGGTCTGACACGGGAACGTGCGGGCTTTGAGGTGCGCGACGTGCACCCGACCCACTATGGCCGGATGTGCCCGATTGAAACGCCCGAAGGCCCGAACATCGGTCTGATCAACTCGCTGGCCACCTTTGCCCGCGTGAACAAGTATGGCTTCATCGAAACACCGTACCGCGTCGTGAAAGACGCTGAGGTGACCGATGAGGTTCACTACATGTCCGCGACTGAAGAAATGCGTCACACCGTGGCGCAGGCGAACGCGACCTTGGATGCGGATGGCAAGTTCATCAACGATCTGGTGTCGACCCGTCAGGCCGGTGACTACACCCTTGCCCCGCGCGAGAATGTGGACCTGATCGACGTAAGCCCGAAACAGCTGGTCTCGGTCGCTGCATCGCTGATCCCGTTCCTTGAAAATGACGACGCCAACCGCGCTCTGATGGGCTCGAACATGCAACGTCAGGCGGTTCCGCTGCTGCGGGCCGAGGCACCGCTGGTCGGCACCGGGATCGAGGAAAAGGTTGCGATCGACTCGGGCGCTGCGATTCAGGCGAAACGCGCCGGTATCATCGACCAGGTCGATGCCCAGCGTATCGTTATCCGCGCCACCGAGGATCTGGAGCTGGGCGACGCTGGCGTTGACATCTATCGTCTGCGCAAGTTCCAGCGCTCGAACCAGAACACCTGCATCAACCAGCGTCCGCTGATCAAGGTGGGTGACACCGTCCAGAAGGGCGAGGTCATTGCCGATGGTCCGTCGACCGATATGGGTGAACTGGCCCTTGGTAAGAACGTGGTCGTCGCGTTCATGCCGTGGAACGGTTACAACTACGAAGACTCGATCCTGATCTCGGAACGTATTGCGCGTGACGACGTCTTTACCTCGGTCCATATCGAGGAGTTTGAAGTCGCCGCCCGTGACACCAAGCTGGGCCCGGAAGAGATCACCCGCGACATCCCGAATGTCGGTGAAGAAGCGCTGCGCAACCTCGACGAGGCGGGCATCGTTTACATCGGTGCGGATGTTGAGCCGGGCGATATTCTGGTCGGCAAGATCACTCCGAAGGGCGAAAGCCCGATGACCCCGGAAGAAAAGCTGCTGCGCGCCATCTTTGGTGAAAAAGCATCTGACGTGCGCGACACCTCGCTGCGCGTGAAGCCGGGCGATTACGGTACGGTCGTGGAAGTCCGCGTCTTCAACCGTCACGGCGTCGAGAAAGACGAGCGTGCGCTGCAGATCGAGCGTGAGGAAGTCGAACGTCTGGCCCGTGACCGGGATGACGAGCTGGCGATCCTTGACCGCAACATCTATGCGCGTTTGCAGGGCCTGATCCTGGGTAAAACCGCTGTCAAAGGCCCGAAAGGCGTCAAGGCGGGGTCGGTGATCACCGAGGATCTGCTGGAAACCCTGACCCGTGGTCAGTGGTGGCAGCTGGCGCTGGAAGGCGAGCAGGACGCACAGATCGTTGAGGCTCTGAACGAGCAGTACGAAGTGCAGAAACGCGCTCTGGACGCCCGTTTCGAGGACAAGGTCGAAAAAGTCCGTCGTGGCGACGACCTGCCGCCGGGTGTGATGAAGATGGTCAAAGTCTTCATCGCCGTGAAGCGTAAGCTGCAGCCGGGCGACAAGATGGCCGGTCGTCACGGGAACAAAGGTGTGATCTCCAAGGTTGTTCCGATGGAAGACATGCCGTTCTTGGCCGATGGTACCCCGGTAGACTTCTGTCTGAACCCGCTGGGCGTGCCTTCGCGTATGAACGTTGGTCAGATCCTTGAAACCCACATGGGTTGGGCCGCGCGCGGTCTGGGTCTGAACATCGACGACGCTCTGGGTGAATACCGCCGTTCCGGCGATCTGACACCGGTGCGCGAAGCGATGAAGCTGGCCTATGGCGAGAATGTCTATGAAGAAGGCATCACCGGTCTGGACGAGGATGGCCTGATTGAGGCTGCGGGCAACGTGACCCGCGGTGTTCCGATCGCAACCCCGGTCTTTGACGGTGCCAAAGAGGCTGACGTCAACGACGCGCTGGTGCGTGCGGGCTTCTCGGAAAGTGGTCAGTCGGTTCTGTTCGACGGTCGCACTGGCGAGCAGTTTGCGCGTCCGGTGACCGTGGGCATCAAGTACCTGCTGAAACTGCACCACCTGGTGGACGACAAAATCCACGCGCGTTCGACCGGGCCGTACAGCCTGGTGACCCAGCAGCCGCTGGGTGGTAAGGCGCAGTTCGGTGGTCAGCGCTTTGGTGAGATGGAAGTCTGGGCTCTGGAAGCTTACGGCGCTGCCTACACCCTGCAGGAGATGCTCACCGTGAAATCGGATGATGTCGCTGGCCGGACCAAGGTCTATGAGTCGATCGTCAAAGGCGAGGATAACTTTGAAGCGGGCGTACCGGAATCGTTCAACGTTCTGGTGAAAGAAGTCCGTGGCCTCGGCCTGAATATGGAACTCCTGGATGCGGAGGTTGAGGAATAAGAATTTTGAAAAAATTCTTGGGCGGAAACTTTTGAAGTTTCCGCTCCCCTCTCCCCCCTTCCGCAAGATTTGAGGTAACAAATGAACCAGGAAATCACCAACAACCCGTTCAACCCGCTGACGCCCCCGAAGGTTTTCGACGAGATCAAGGTCTCGTTGGCGTCGCCCGAGCGGATCCTGTCTTGGTCCTATGGCGAGATCAAGAAACCCGAAACCATCAACTACCGGACGTTCAAGCCCGAGCGTGACGGTTTGTTCTGTGCGCGTATCTTTGGCCCGATCAAAGATTACGAATGTCTGTGCGGCAAATATAAGCGGATGAAGTATCGCGGCGTTGTCTGCGAGAAATGCGGTGTGGAAGTCACCCTGCAAAAAGTCCGCCGCGAGCGTATGGGCCACATCGAACTGGCCGCGCCCGTCGCACATATCTGGTTCCTGAAATCGCTGCCGTCCCGCATCGGTCTGATGCTGGACATGACGCTGCGCGATCTGGAACGCGTTCTGTACTTTGAAAACTATGTCGTCATCGAGCCCGGTCTGACCGACCTGACCTACGGCCAGATGCTGACCGAAGAAGAGTACATGGATGCGCAGGATGCCTATGGCATGGACGCGTTCACCGCGAACATCGGTGCCGAAGCCATCCGTGAGATGCTGGCCCAGATCGATCTGGAAGCCGAAGCCGAGCAGCTGCGCGCTGATCTGGCCGAAGCGACCGGCGAGTTGAAGCCCAAGAAGATCATCAAGCGCCTGAAGGTTGTTGAATCCTTCCTCGAGTCGGGCAACCGCCCCGAGTGGATGGTGATGACCGTGATCCCGGTCATTCCGCCGGAACTGCGTCCGCTGGTCCCGCTGGATGGTGGCCGTTTTGCGACTTCGGATCTGAACGATCTGTATCGCCGCGTCATCAACCGGAACAACCGTCTGAAGCGTCTGATCGAACTGCGCGCGCCGGATATCATCGTCCGCAACGAAAAGCGGATGCTGCAGGAATCCGTGGATGCTCTGTTCGACAACGGCCGTCGTGGCCGCGTGATCACCGGCGCCAACAAGCGTCCGCTGAAATCGCTGTCGGACATGCTGAAAGGGAAACAGGGCCGCTTCCGTCAGAACCTTCTGGGGAAACGCGTCGACTTCTCGGGCCGTTCGGTCATTGTGACCGGTCCGGAACTCAAGCTGCACCAGTGTGGTCTGCCCAAGAAGATGGCGCTGGAGTTGTTCAAGCCGTTCATCTACTCGCGCCTTGAAGCCAAGGGTCTGTCTTCGACCGTGAAACAGGCGAAGAAACTGGTCGAGAAAGAGCGCCCCGAAGTGTGGGATATCCTCGACGAGGTGATCCGCGAACACCCTGTCATGCTGAACCGTGCGCCGACGCTGCACCGTCTTGGCATTCAGGCGTTCGAACCGGTTCTGATCGAAGGCAAAGCCATCCAGCTGCACCCGCTGGTCTGCTCGGCCTTCAATGCCGACTTCGACGGGGACCAGATGGCCGTTCACGTCCCGCTGAGCCTTGAGGCGCAGCTGGAAGCCCGCGTTCTGATGATGTCGACGAACAACGTTCTGTCGCCTGCAAACGGCGCGCCTATTATTGTCCCGTCGCAGGACATGATCCTGGGTCTCTACTATGTGACCCTGGAACGCGAAGGCATGCCGGGCGAAGGCAAGGTCTTTGGCTCGATCGACGAAGTTCAGCACGCGCTGGATTCGGGTGAAGTGCACTTGCACACCAAGATCACCGCGCGGATCACGCAGATCGACGACGAAGGCAACGAAGTTCAGAAGCGCTATGAAACCACTCCGGGCCGTCTGCGTCTGGGTGCATTGCTGCCGATGAACAACAAGGCGCCGTTCGATCTGGTCAACCGCCTGCTGCGGAAGAAAGAAGTGCAGCAGGTGATCGACACCGTCTACCGCTACTGCGGTCAGAAAGAGTCGGTTATCTTCTGTGACCAGATCATGTCGATGGGCTTCAAGGAAGCGTTCAAGGCGGGCATCTCGTTCGGTAAGGACGACATGGTCATTCCGGACGACAAGTGGGGCATCGTTGATGACACCCGCGGTCAGGTGAAGGACTTTGAACAGCAGTACATGGACGGCCTGATCACCCAGGGCGAAAAGTACAACAAGGTTGTCGATGCCTGGTCGAAGTGTAACGACCGCGTCACCGAAGCGATGATGAGCACGATTTCGTCGTCGGATCGGGCACAGGACGGGTCCGAGCAGGAACCGAACTCGGTCTACATGATGGCCCACTCGGGTGCGCGTGGCTCGGTCACTCAGATGAAACAGCTGGGCGGCATGCGCGGCCTGATGGCCAAGCCGAACGGTGACATCATCGAGACGCCGATCATCTCGAACTTCAAGGAAGGTCTGACCGTTCTCGAGTACTTCAACTCGACCCACGGTGCCCGTAAGGGTCTGTCGGATACCGCCCTGAAAACGGCGAACTCGGGGTATCTGACCCGCCGTCTGGTGGACGTGGCACAGGACTGCATCGTGCGCGAGATCGATTGTGGCACCGAGCGTGCGATCACGGCCGAAGCTGCCGTGAACGACGGTGAGGTTGTTGCTTCGCTGGCCGAACGTGTGCTGGGCCGTGTGGCCGCAGACGATGTTCTGCGTCCGGGCACGGATGAGGTGATCGTGGCCGCTGGTCAACTGATCGACGAACGTATGGCCGACACGATTGACGAAGCTGGCATCGCGTCTATGCGCATCCGCTCGCCGCTGACCTGTGAGTCCGAGGAAGGCGTCTGCGCCACCTGCTACGGTCGTGACCTGGCCCGCGGGACCATGGTGAACACGGGTGAAGCTGTCGGCATCATCGCCGCCCAGTCCATCGGTGAACCCGGTACGCAGCTGACGATGCGGACCTTCCACATCGGTGGTGTTGCGCAAGGTGGTCAGCAGTCGTTCCAGGAAGCCAACCAGGACGGCGTTGTTGCGTTCGAGAACCCGCAGATTCTGGTCAATGCCGCCGGCGAAAGCCTGGTCATGGGCCGGAACATGAAGCTGGTGATCAACGACGAACACGGTGAGGAGCGTGCCAGCTTCAAGCTGGGCTATGGCTCGAAGCTGTTCGTCAAGGACGGCACAAAGGTAGCCCGTGGCGACAAGCTGTTCGAGTGGGATCCCTACACCCTGCCGATCATCGCCGAGAAAGCCGGTACCGCGAAATATGTCGATCTGGTTTCGGGCCTTGCCGTCCGCGACGAGACCGACGAAGCAACCGGCATGACCCAGAAGATCGTGATCGACTGGCGCGCCGCCCCCAAAGGCAGCGACCTGAAGCCCGAGATCATTCTGGTCGGTGAAGATGGCGAGCCGGTCCGCAACGATGCGGGCAACCCGGTTCACTATCCGATGTCGGTGGATGCGATCCTGTCGGTCGAAGATGGCCAGACCATCGAAGCCGGTGACGTTGTCGCGCGTATCCCGCGTGAAGGTGCCAAGACCAAGGACATCACCGGTGGTCTGCCGCGTGTGGCCGAACTGTTCGAAGCGCGCCGTCCGAAAGATCACGCGATCATCGCAGAAGCCGATGGTTACGTGCGCTTTGGCCGCGACTACAAGAACAAGCGCCGCATCAGCATCGAACCGGCTGACGAGTCGATGGAAACGATCGAGTACATGGTGCCCAAGGGCAAGCACATCCCGGTGCAGGAAGGCGACTTCGTGCAGAAGGGTGACTATATCATGGACGGTAACCCGGCCCCGCATGACATCCTGTCCATCATGGGTGTCGAAGCGCTGGCGGATTACATGATCGACGAGGTGCAGGATGTTTATCGTCTGCAGGGCGTGAAGATCAACGACAAGCATATCGAGGTCATCGTGCGCCAGATGCTGCAGAAGTGGGAGATCCTGGATTCAGGTGACAGCACCCTGCTGAAAGGCGAGCATGTCGACAAGCAGGAGTTCGATGCAGCCAACGAGAAGACCATCTCGCGCGGCGGTCGTCCGGCTCAGGGCGAACCGATCCTGCTGGGGATCACCAAAGCCTCGCTGCAGACGCGTTCGTTCATCTCGGCGGCGTCGTTCCAGGAAACCACCCGCGTTCTGACCGAGGCTTCGGTTCAGGGCAAGAAGGACAAGCTGGTTGGCCTGAAAGAGAACGTCATCGTCGGTCGCCTGATCCCCGCCGGGACAGGTGGTGCCACGCAGGCCGTCCGCCACATCGCGCAGTCGCGTGACAACGTGGTGATCGAAGCCCGCCGGGAAGAGGCCGAAGCCGCCGCTGCCCTGGCTGCGCCGGTCATGGACGACGATCTGGTCGGCGATGAGCTGGACGTTCTGGTGGAAACACCGGAAAGCCGCGAGTAAGCGGACCCTCAGAAACACCGAAGAAGCCCTGCGATTTCGCGGGGCTTTTTCTGTTTTGGGGTGTTATGAACGTAACGCTTGCGCATTAGAATATTGTTCTTCGCATTGGGGTATTTGAAGCGCGGATACCATGAAGAAAATGACCTCGGATATTGCGACCCGCTACGAGAGCGCCGCCCCAAAATGGGGCGATAAGATGCGTATGCTGGGCTATTATGATGCCTATCTGGGGTTCCTTACCGCTGGGCCAAAGAAGAGGGTACAACCGGCGCATGTCCTGGACATAGGTGCGGGAACGGCGTCGTTCTCCGAGGCTTGGACAGCAGCCAATGGGCCACCGGAAAAACTGACACTGCTCGAACCCAGCCGCGCGATGCTGATCCAGGGTCAGGCTGCTTTGCGCGCCCGGGGTGTCGAGCCGCACCTTGTTCAGGGCTTGTTGGGTGAAGTCGATCTGGAGCCTGCCGACGTCGTTCTCGTAGCGCATGTGATCGAGCATTGTCCCGATCCGATGCGCGCATTGACACAGATTTATGGCCTGTTGCGTCCCGGTGGACGGCTGTACCTTGTGGTGTCCAAACCGCACTGGTGCAACGTGATCATCTGGTTTCAATGGCGTCACCGCACGTTTCAGCGGGATGAAATTCTGTCTCTGCTACGCGAGGCAGGTTTCGATGTTGAAACTGTCTATTCTTTTCCTTCCGGGCCCCCTTCACGCACGAGCCGAGGAATAGTGGCCATCCGAAAATGACACGTCAGGCCTTGAACAACAAAAATGCGCATTGGTCCATACTTAAACTACAGGGGTTTGCAAACTCTTGACATCCATTCCCCGCGTACTGCCAATGCTTCGATATTCTTGACTTGGAGCAGAGCGCAATGACCCCCAACGTCAAAGGCGCCCTGCTGATGATGGGCAGCATGGCCGCGATTACGGTGAACGATACCTTTGTGAAGGTGGCCCTGCAGGAGCTGCCGCTGTTTCAGGTGGTTGCGATGCGGGGGGCGCTGGCCACCGGTTTGATCTTTGTCCTTGCCCGGTATCTCGGCGCTCTGCATCTGAATTTTCCGTTTCATGACAAATGGTTGATCGCCTTCCGATGCGTTGCGGAACTGTCGGCCACCTTCTTTTTCCTGACCGCACTGAAGAACATGCCGCTTGCGAATGTGTCGGCGGTTCTGCAGGCGCTGCCGCTGACGGTGACGCTGGGGGCGGCGCTGTTTTTCTCGGAACGGATCGGCTGGCGGCGGATTTTGGCCATTGGCATCGGTTTTGCCGGGATGCTGCTGATCGTGCGGCCGGGGCCTGATGGGTTCAGCCTCTATGCCGGTTACGCTCTGGCAGCGATGGTCTCGGTGGCTGTGCGCGATCTGATCACGCGGCGGATGTCGGCGCAGGTGCCATCCATGGTCGTTACCCTTGCCACAGCGCTGTCGGTCACGTTGATTGCTGGTGTTTTCTCGGTCTTCGAGGGCTGGGCGGCCGTATCACCCGGCAGCGGTGCGATGGTGGCCGCGGCGGGGGTGTTTATCCTGGTGGCCTATTTGTTCAGCGTCATGGTCATGCGCGAAGGCGAGGTCGGATTTATCGCGCCTTTCAGATATACCAGCCTGCTCTGGGCCCTTGGGCTGGGCTGGGCCGTTTTTGGCGAATGGCCGGACATGATCACCTTGTTCGGGGCCGGGTTGGTCGTGGCCGCTGGGGTGTTCACCCTGTTCCGCGAACGCTCACATCAGGCGGCAGAGTGAACCTGCCGGACCACGGTCTGATCGATGGCGAAGCGGGCGATGAATTCGCCCTCTTGCTCGGGGGTCAGGGGGAGCAGTTCCTTGGTGTTGTTCCTGGCCCTTTTGGAATCGTTGAAACCGTTCAGGGACCGCACCCACATCGGTGCATCCGGGTAGCTTACGACCGGCATGAAGCGACCAACCCTGTGGTGGGTGAAGCTCATGATCGTCTGTTTGCATCCACCGCGAATGTGCATGCCAAGCCCGACGCCCAGTAGCGACTTGTACGTCTTTTTCGCCACAATACCTTGCGCATTGAGACGGGCAAAAAACCCTTGGGTGAAATCGATCCCGACATGACGGTTCCGCGCCATCAGCGCCTTGCTGTCCCGCGCCGCTTCGCGCAGCCGTTCCACGAAATCGACGGACACGGCATCGTCGTCATCATGGCGGAATTGCAGGCAGGGCTGATCGGGATCTGTGCGGGCCTCGTTCAGGATATCCTTCATCACATGCCGGTGGCGTTTGTCGGTATCCGACGATCTTTGCACGATCCGCACCTGTTTCACGTCTGCCGTCAGGTCATTCAGCCGGTCAAAGGCAGGTTTGGGCAGGCAATGGCCCACGACGACCAGCAGTTCAAAATCCTCGTCCGTATGTTCGCGAAAGCAGGGCAGAGTCGAGGATTCAAACAGGCGGAACCGCTCTTCCAGCCGCTCGGGGCTGTAGAGAAACCGCCGCCGCTCCTCCAGCGTTTCATGTTCGGTCTGAAAGCTCCCAAGGGCGGGAAAGGAAAACCGGCAGAGCCCTATCACTTGCATTCGTCATCCGATATTCGAAGTCTCAGCGCACTATGCCGGGGGCATCCGGAACCCGCAACGGTGGAAGGGGCCTGCGGCCTTTGATAAATCAGCGCTATCCGGCCTGACGGGCCTCGGGGCCTGCGCGCTGTTGACACCGGGGCCGACTCCCCTTAATACGCGCGCATCTCGGTACCGGGGGCCGCCCCAAAACCGATCTCAGTAATGAACTGGTCAAGGCCCGGACAATTTTGCCGTTCGCGCCCTCTGATAACCAACCGCGACGTTCACCTCGGAATGGGAACGCTCGCGGGTTTTGCGCTTGTGGACGCATGAGTGCAGTAAAGTTTAACCGCACGCAACCGCGTGCATGTCATGTGTGTTGCAAAACGGGGAAGAAACCGGAATGCCAACTATTCAACAGCTGATCCGCAAACCGCGGCAGCCCAAAGTAAAACGCTCGAAGTCCATGCACCTGGAGCAGTGCCCGCAGAAACGCGGCGTCTGCACACGTGTATATACCACCACACCGAAGAAACCGAACTCGGCTATGCGTAAGGTTGCCAAGGTGCGCCTGACCAACGGGTTCGAGGTGATCTCGTACATCCCCGGTGAAAGCCACAACCTGCAGGAACACTCGGTTGTTCTGATCCGTGGCGGCCGTGTAAAAGACCTTCCTGGTGTGCGTTACCACATCCTGCGCGGTGTTCTGGATACTCAGGGCGTCAAAGACCGTAAGCAGCGTCGTTCGAAATACGGCGCGAAGCGTCCCAAGTAAGAAGGAGAGGCTGATATGTCACGTCGTCACGCCGCCGAAAAACGCGAAGTCCTGCCTGACGCCAAATTTGGCGACAAGGTTCTGACCAAATTCATGAACAACCTGATGATCGACGGCAAGAAGTCGGTCGCCGAGCGCATCGTCTACAACGCCTTTGACCGCGTTGAGACCAAGATCAAGCGCGCACCTGTCGAAGTGTTCCACGAAGCGCTCGACAACATCAAACCGTCGGTCGAGGTTCGCTCGCGCCGGGTTGGTGGTGCAACCTATCAGGTTCCGGTCGAAGTCCGCCCCGAGCGCCGCGAAGCCCTGGCCATCCGCTGGCTGATCACCGCTGCGCGCGGCCGCAACGAAAACACCATGGAAGAGCGCCTTGCCGGTGAGCTGCTGGACGCTGTACAGTCCCGCGGTACTGCCGTGAAAAAGCGCGAAGACACCCACAAGATGGCCGAGGCGAACAAAGCCTTCAGCCACTACCGCTGGTAATTCAGAGGCTTATCAAAAATGGCACGCGAATATCCGCTCGAACTATACCGTAACTTCGGTATCATGGCGCACATCGACGCAGGTAAGACCACCTGCTCGGAGCGTATCCTGTATTACACTGGCAAATCCCACAACATCGGTGAGGTGCACGATGGTGCAGCCACCATGGACTGGATGGAGCAGGAGCAGGAACGCGGCATCACCATCACCTCGGCTGCGACCACCACTTTCTGGGAACGCACCGAAGATGGTCAGCATGCTGACACGCCCAAGCACCGCCTAAACATCATCGACACCCCCGGCCACGTTGACTTCACCATCGAAGTCGAACGCTCGCTGGCGGTTCTCGACGGTGCCGTCTGCGTTCTGGACGCAAACGCCGGTGTTGAACCCCAGACCGAAACCGTGTGGCGTCAGGCTGACCGCTACAAGGTTCCGCGTATGGTTTTCGTCAACAAGATGGACAAGATCGGCGCTGACTTCTTCAACTGCGTCAACATGATCGAAGACCGCACCGGCGCACGCGCTGTTCCGGTTGGTATTCCGATCGGTGCCGAGTCCGAGCTGGAAGGTCTGATCGACCTGGTCACCATGGAAGAATGGCTGTGGCAGGGCGAAGATCTGGGCGCAAGCTGGATCAAAGCACCGATTCGCGACAGCCTGAAGGACATGGCTGAAGAATGGCGCGGCAAGATGATCGAAGCGGCCGTCGAAATGGACGACGACGCGATGATGGAATACCTGGAAGGCAATGAGCCCGACGTTCCGACCCTGCGCGCCCTGCTGCGCAAAGGCACCCTGGAAATCGCGTTCGTTCCGGTTCTGGGTGGGTCTGCGTTCAAGAACAAAGGCGTTCAGCCGCTGCTCAACGCTGTGATCGACTATCTGCCCAGCCCGCTGGACGTTGTCGATTACATGGGCTTCAAACCCGGCGACGAGGAAGAAGTTCGTGACATCGCCCGTCGTGCAGACGACGACATGGCCTTCTCGGGTCTGGCGTTCAAAATCATGAACGACCCCTTCGTTGGTTCGCTGACCTTCACCCGGATCTACTCGGGCACCATGAACAAGGGTGACTCGATCCTGAACTCGACCAAAGGTAAGAAAGAGCGCATCGGTCGTATGATGATGATGCACTCGAACAACCGGGAAGAGATCGAAGAAGCGTTTGCAGGCGACATCATCGCGCTGGCGGGTCTGAAAGACACCACCACCGGTGACACCCTGTGCGACGCGAAGGATCCGGTGGTTCTGGAAACCATGACCTTCCCCGATCCGGTGATCGAGATCGCGGTCGAGCCCAAAACCAAGGGCGACCAGGAGAAAATGTCCCAGGGTCTGGCCCGTCTGGCCGCCGAAGACCCGTCCTTCCGTGTGGAAACTGACCTGGAATCGGGCCAGACCATCATGAAGGGCATGGGCGAACTTCACCTGGACATCCTGGTGGACCGTCTGAAGCGCGAGTTCAAGGTCGAGGCGAACATCGGTGCACCGCAGGTGGCCTATCGCGAAACCATCTCGATGCCGGTCGAGCATACCTACACCCACAAGAAACAGTCTGGTGGTTCGGGTCAGTTCGCGGAAGTCAAGCTGGAAATCCAGCCGACCGAGCCGGGCGAGGGTTACTCGTTCGAAAGCCGCATCGTTGGTGGTGCCGTTCCGAAGGAATACATCCCCGGTGTTGAAAAAGGCATCAACTCGGTCATGGACAGCGGCCCGCTGGCCGGCTTCCCCGTGATCGACTTCAAGGTTGCCCTGCTGGACGGTAAGTTCCACGACGTCGACTCGAGCGTTCTGGCGTTCGAAATCGCATCGCGGATGTGTATGCGTGAAGGCATGCGCAAAGCTGGCGCGAAGCTGCTGGAACCGATCATGAAGGTCGAAGTGATCACCCCGGAAGAATACACCGGCGGTATCATCGGCGACCTGACCTCGCGTCGTGGCCAGGTCTCTGGTCAGGAACCGCGCGGCAACGCCATCGCGATTGACGCGTTTGTTCCGCTGGCCAACATGTTCGGCTACATCAACACCCTGCGTTCGATGTCGTCGGGCCGTGCCCAGTTCACCATGCAGTTCGACCACTACGATCCGGTTCCGCAGAACATCTCGGACGAGATCCAGGCGAAATACGCATAAGCGAAGATTTGAGGGAGCCCGGTTAGCGGGCTCCTGTCATTACCGACAAAGGAGGCCATCATGGCAAAGGAAAAGTTTGAGCGTACAAAACCGCACGTCAACATCGGCACGATTGGCCACGTTGACCACGGCAAGACCACGCTGACCGCAG
>NZ_JBQFOU010000023.1:0-63227 GCF_056533845.1 Ruegeria sp. F5
CAGCACACGCCGATCATCTACACGTGGTTTGCCATGGGACTTCGGAAAGTAAGGCTCCAAACGCGCCATCTGCGCATCATCCAACCAATATAGATCGCTCATATCACCGCTCGATTTTCGACCGGTGAATCACGCCGACATACAGAAATCAATGGGTCCTGACCCTAGGGAATCCCAAGGGCTTTCAGTCTGATATGAAGGGGCCAGTTTTCACTGGCGATCATTGCTGATGCAATCGAAACGGACATTGGGGCTGCCGCAACGAATTCTCGCTTATCCCATCAAAGGCACAAACAAACATTTAAGTTCCGTATCCCGATCCGCGATCCGGGCGTTTGTTTCTTTCATGAAGGGACGGGCGCGGCTTTGGATGCAGGCGTAGAACAGCCCGTCGCGAGAGGGTTGGATGCGGGGATCGGAATGCGGTATCACACCTGTCACGCCATCGACAATATAGCCGCCGCGCACCTCGACGACCGATGACGGCGTCACCGACTGGCAATCGGTGTGTGGGCAGCAGCTAGGCGGGATCCAGTCCTGTGCCGCAGTTTCGGCCGCAAAGGACAAACCGCTTAGCAGGGCCAAATTGATGGCGTGCACCGGGCGTTTCCACAAAAACTTGCGAAGAAATGAATTCGATTTAAAATTGGGTTTTGAATACAGCATTTGCTTTCGCTCACTCGTTTCATCGGGAGGCATGGTGCAAGTGTCGGAAACCACAGCGGAAAAGTCCGGAAATTCCGGAGAAAAAAACCTGAAATCTGGCGATTCTGTCGGGCTGTTTGGTCTGCAATTCGACATCGCCACTCATAGTTTGCAACAACCGGATGGCACGCCCGTGCCGTTGCGTGCGCAGTCGGCGGACGTTCTTGTATTGCTTGTCGAAGCTGACGGGCAGATTGTTCCCAGAGAGAAAATAGTTTCGCGCATCTGGCCCGATACCTATGTGACCGAAGACAGCCTGGTGAAATGCATCGCCGACATCCGCAAGGCGTTGGGCGATACGGACCGGTCCAGAGTTCAGACGGTGCCGAAAGTCGGGTACCGGCTGAACCTTGCCGGGGATGCGCGCGCGCGGTCCCGGCTGCGTCGCATGGGGTCGCTGCCGGTTGTGGCCGCGATCCTTGCCGTGATCGCACTGTTCTACGTTGCAGTTTGGCCGCTCAAGACGCCAAAGGCGCTGGCGGATCAACCACGGATAGCGGTGCTGGCCTTTGACGATTTCTCTACCGGCGACGACAAGGGCTACCTTTCGGATGCAATCGCAGAGGGGTTGATCACCGAACTGGCCCGCTTCCCGACGATTGGTGTCATCGCGCGCACGTCTTCATTTTCCTATCGCGACAACGAGGCTGACATAGAAACCATCCGCGAGGAGTTGCGGGTGCACTACGTGCTGGAAGGCAGCCAGCAAAAGGCTGGGGATGGTTTGAAAATCACGGCGCAGTTGATCGACACGCGCACTGGCGCCCATATCTGGGCCGAAACGTATAACCGGCAGATCGGCGATCTGTTCACCGTGCAGGAAGAAATCGTGCGCGGCGTCATTGCGAATATCGTTGGAATTGTCGAGTTTCGCCCTCTGCCCGAAAGCGATCTGAATCAGGTCACCGCCCTGAAGTACTTTCTCGAGTCTGTCGGCAGCCCCGACAGCCGCGAACAGATGGACCGCCGCTTTGCACTGGGCGACATGGCGCTTTCCGTCGATCCCGATTCCGAATGGGGATATCTGATCCATGGCTGGACGCATCGCCATATGGCGGTGTTCTTTTCCACACCCGAAGAAAAAGCGTTCCACCTGGAAAAATCCAATGCGTTTGCCAATAAAGCCATCGAGATCGCGCCTGCAAACTACTTCGGCTACTGGATGCGGGCCCGGGTTCAGACCGAACGCGGCGACCATGAGAGCGCGATGGAAACCTATCGCCACGCCATTTCGCTGAACCCCTCTGCCTCTTACCTGATGGTCGCCAGTTCCAGTCCACTGCTGTACATGGGCCGTTTTGAAGAAGGCCTTGCGGTGATCGACCGTGCGCTTGATCTTGATCCGAAGCACACGGGCTGGTTCCACTGGCAACGCGCCTGGGCCTTATGGGAACTTGGCCGGTGCGAGGAAGCCCTGGCGGCATTCGAACGTATGTCCAAAATTTATGGCGGAGCCCATAGAATGCTAGCCGCGACCCACGCCTGCCTTGGCCAAAAGAACGAAGCAGTCGCGGCGCTGAGTGTGTATCTTGAGGCTAATCCCGAGGCGACCCTTGCTATAGAGGCCGAGAAGTCCCGAAAAACCTGGCCCAACCCGCCCTCGGTCGAAAGATGGCTGCAAGACATGGCGTTTGCCGGGATGCCCAAGTAGCACCGGTATAGCTCTTCAATTCCGATTTTCTTCAAAATGCGGTTCCACGCTTCGTGGGATCGGCAAGATGGGCCGAATGTGTGCAAGCAATCGGTTCGTCTGACACAGACCTTCCACCCACGGTATTGTTTACACAGACACATTTCCCTGCGTACGATCCGGTAGAATTTCTCGGATTTCATGAACCAAGGGTTTGATACCATGTCAGAAACGCTGGACCTGCATAAGTACGAAAACCTAAGTCCTTTCCAGATCAAAGATGAGCTCATCAAGCTGGCCGAAAAAGAGGCGCGGCAGATGGCGCTGCCTTATCTGAACGCAGGGCGCGGCAATCCCAACTGGATAGCCTCGAAGGCGCGCGAGGCGTTTTTTCTGCTGGGCCAGTTCGCGATGACCGAGGCGCAGCGGCATCGCAATGAACCGCAGGTCGGTCTGGCGGGGATGCCGCAGGGACCGGGCTGTTATGACCGGCTCACGGCCTATTGCGCGGACTCGGTCGAAAGGAACGGCCCGCCGGGTGCGGACACTTTGGCCGACATGGTGGATTTCGCGATTGAGAAGTTCGGCTTCACGCCTGACGATTTCGTGCTGGAACTGACCGATGGCATCGTTGGTGATCACTATCCGATGCCCGACCGTTGCATGGAACATAATGAGGCGATCGTCCATGAATACGTGATGTGGGCAATGTGCGCGGGGCATCGGCCTGATGCGAAATTCGACATTTACGCGGTTGAGGGCGGAACCGCCGCCATGTGCTATATTTTCAAAGCGCTCAAGAACCAGCGTTTGCTGAATGCGGGCGATACCATCGCGTTGGGCACGCCGATTTTCACCCCCTATCTGGAAATGCCCGTGCTGGAAGATTACGGACTGAACGTGGTGGACGTATCCTCGGCAGAGGAAGACCATTTTCAGCTGACCGAAGACGATCTTGAACAACTGGCGGACCCGAAGGTCAAAGCCCTGTTCCTGGTCAATCCGGGCAACCCGTCATCGGTTGCGATCAGCCCCGAGGTCATGACCCGGCTGGTCGAGTTCGTCAAAACCCGCCGCCCCGATCTGATCATTCTGACCGACGATGTTTACGGCACGTTCATTCCGAATTTCCAGTCGGTCATGGGGCATCTGCCCGAGAACACGATCGGGGTCTATTCCTATTCCAAGTATTTCGGCTGCACCGGATGGCGTCTGGGGGCCATACTGGTGGCCGAGAACAACATCTTCGACAAGATGATCGCCGACGCCCCCGACGAAACCAAAGCCCTTGTCAATGCGCGGTACGAGACGCTGACCCCTGACCCGGACTCGTTTAAGTTCATCGACCGGATCGTGGCCGACAGCCGGGATGTGGCGCTGAACCATACGGCGGGTCTGTCGCTGCCGCAGCAGGTGATGATGACGCTGTTTTCGCTGGTCGAGTTGATGGACGAGGACAAAGCCTACCAGAAATTCTGCTGGGGCATTCTGAAACACCGATTTGACGAACTGGTCGAGGGCATGGGCATCGATATCCCCGACAACCCGCTGTTCGACCGGTATTACGGCATTTTGGATTTCGAGTTCTGGCTGCGCAAATATGTCGGCGAAGAGGTGGTCGCGTGGATCAAGGAAAACGTTCACCCGCTGGATATCTCGTTCAAACTGGCGCAGGACCACGGGATCGTGCTGCTGAACGGGTCGGGCTTTGACGCTCCGGACTGGTCGGCGCGTGTGTCCTTCGCCAATCTGGATGACAGCGCCTATCGTCAGATCGGGCGCGCGGTGCGGGCCGTGGCTGTTGGCTATGTGCAGGCCTATCGCGCTTCGAAAGGCCTGCCGCTGCACGGCTGAACAGTCAGGGCACGAAGGCCACGACCAGCGGACCCCAGAGGGTCAGGAAAATATTGGCCACCGCATAGGTCATGGTGAAGGCGGGCGTGGGTGTCGAGTTGCCCGCCTTTTCCAACAGTGTCGCAAAGCCGGGATTGCCCGAGCGTGAACCGGTGACGACGGCACAGGCCTCGACCGGGTTTTTGATGCGCAGGACGAAATAGTTGATCGGGAATTGCACGATCATCGGCATCAGCGTGACCAGTATGCCCAGCAGCAACAGGGTAATTCCGTATTCCTGAATGGCCTGCAGCGCGGGTTGCCCGGCATTCAGGCCGACAACGCCGACAAAAACCGCCAGACCAAAGCTTTGCAGGAAATTCGCGGCCCCCCGGTTGATCCCGCCGATTTTGGGGCGTCTGATCCGCGCATAGCCGATGATCAGACCGGTGACGAGGCAGCCGAGCCCCGAGCCGAGCGCTACTTTGGTGCCCGCGATGACAAAGCTGATCTCACCGATCAGATAACCGATGGCGACACCGATTCCCAACGCGATGAAATTGGTGACCGAGGCCGAGGGCGGCACGTATCCGGCCTGCTTGGCCACCCGGTTCAGATCGTCCTTGTGGCCGACGATACTGACCTCGTCACCCGCATGGATCTGGGTGTTTTGCAGGACCGGCACATCATGACCCATGCGCGTGATCTTCGAGATATGGACGCCACGGCGCTGCTCGGCCGTCAGGGCTTCGCGCAGTTCTGCAAGGGTTTTACCGGTCAGTTTGCGGTTGGTGATCACCACATTGCGCCGCTCTTCCACGATGGTCAGTTCCGGCGGGTACTCGCCCACCTCACCGCCTGCGGTGCCCTCGAACTGCGCCAGTTGTGCGACAAGGCCGGACACCACGACCACGTCGCCGGCGCCGATAACCGTATCCGGGGTCGGATCGGCCGGCGCGCCGTCCTGCAGCAGCCGTTCCACGATCAGGTCGCCGTCATACGCGCCCTCGATGGCTTTCACTGTTTGGCCGATGATTTTGGCGTCGGTGTTGACCTGATAGGCGCGCGCCTCAAAGCGGTTCATGGGAAGGAACTCTCCTTCCTCAAGCTTGCGGCCACCGCCGCTCAGCTTTTGGGCCAGCTTGATGGCCTCCTGCCGCAGATCGCAACGCAGGATGATCGGGATGACGCTTACCGCCAGAATGGGGCCGATCGAGCCGAAGATGTATGTGACCGAATACCCCACGGCGATGTTGGTCTTGAGCTTTTCCGCCTCGTCCGAGGCCAGCCCCAGCAGATCAATGGCGTTTCCTGCGGTGCCGATAATGGCCGATTGCGTCAACCCGCCAGCGGCCAGACCTGCCGCCAACCCCTTGTCCAATCCCGCCAGCCTGGCCACGACGATCACGAAGAACAGGCCCCACAGGGTCATCATGAAAGCGGCCAGAAGCTTGGTCAGCGCGGTTCGGTTCAGTGCCGCGAAGAACTGCGGGCCGCCATTGTAGCCGACCATGAAGATAAACAGCGAGAAAAAGACGTTCTGCACATCGGTGCTCAGGTTGATGCCGCCGATCTGCCCGACGAACACTGCTACCAGCAAGGTTCCGGCGATGCCGCCCAGTTCAAACTTGCCAACCCGGAATTTTCCGACGCCGTATCCCAGACCCAGACACAGAAAAAGCGCCATGATCGGGAAAGCGCGTAGCTGTTCAGTGATCAGTTCCATCATCAAATCTCCGGGCATCTGCACTGGTCTGACCGGTGCCGGCTACGGTGTCTCAGTGCGCTGAAAAACCACGAGGATTCAGGCCCCTGCCACCGCGACGGTGTCAGGTAATCACCGCGAGCGGATTCTGTCAAATCCACGCCCGTGGGCCTGGAGGCTGCAGTTTGTTAAGGACGCACCCCGAGGGCCTGCCGCCTTTTGCACCAGTGTGCGTAAGGCCAGAGATCCCGATGGCTCGATTAGCCGGATCAGGCCGCGCCGAGCGAGCTTCGGGTCACGATCTTTGTGCCTAATTGAACCGAGCGGCCCGGCACGTTCTGCTCGATCATCTCGATCAGCCCGGCGGCGGCCTTGCGGCCCATTTCCCGGTGCGGAACGTGAACCGTGGTCAGGCCGGGCTGGGTTATTCCGGCCAGTTCGATGTCGTCGAACCCGGTGATCGAGACGTCTTCGGGAACCCGAAGGCCCATCTCACGCGCCTGCCGGACCGCGCCGACCGCCAGAACATCGTTGCCGCAGAGCACCGCCGTCGGCCGGTCAGCGCGGGACATCAGGTCGTGAAACGCGCGGGCACCGTTGTCTATACCATAGGGCGTTTCGATGATCGGCAGGTGGTCGGGCGACAACCCGTGGGCAGCAACAGCATCCCTGATGCCTTCGACCCGCAACCGCGCGCGGTCGTTGCCACGGCGAATGCCAGAAATCACCGCGATGCGGGTGTGCCCCAGCGCCATGACCTTGTCAGTCAGGTCCCGCATGGCCTGCCGGTTGTCAAAGCCGACAGCCGGCGCGCGCGCACCGGGGCTGAAGGACCAGGCGACCAGCGCGGGGACTTTCTGGCGATCCAGATAGTCATAAATCTCGCCGCCCCGGTCATGCCCGATCAGCAGCAGCCCATCTGCGCCCCGGGCGACCAGGTTTCGGATTTGCTCTTCCTCGGTTTCGGGTTTGTAGGCGGAACTTGCGACCAGCAATGTATAGCCGCGCTGATGGATCTCTTCCTGAAACGCCTGCAGGCCGCGCGCAAAAATGGCGTTGTCCATGGTCGGAATGATCGCGCCGATGGTGAAGGACCGCTTGGCCGCCATGACCCGCGCGGCGAAATTGGGGGTATACCCCAGCGCATCCACCGCCGACATGACCCGCTTGCGCGTTGCTTCGACCACCCGCTGCGGATCGTTCAGGCATCGCGACACGGTTGCTGTCGAAACACCCGCTTGCCGGGCCACATCATTCAACGTTGGGGCTGACCGAAGATTTGGCATTCCTGAACCTGAGTTTCACATTTTCCTAAGACTAAATGCTTCGATGGGCGGTGAAAAGCAATAATGTAAGCGCTTGCATTTCTGATGTAAGCGCTTACAAAGGAGTCAGGGCCGAATCCAGAAGGAGTTCCCAAAAGTGTTTCTTGCAGCCTCAGTCCTCGTGTTTGTCATCTATTTTGCGAACGTGGCGCTGGGGGCGTATGCGGGCAGCGCCTTTCTTGGGGATGTCGGAGAAATGTTGGTTCTGTTCGCGGCGTCGATCCTGTTCGTTGTCGCAATTCTGAAAAAGGAAGCGGACCGCGACGAAAAGAGCGGCAGCTGAATTTTTTGCTTGGGAGGGCAATTCATGAACAACGACAAGACCGAACTGGCGTCAGCAGAACGCCGCAATTTCCTGAAGCTCAGCGCCACAGGCGCGTTTACGGCGGCCTTGGTTGCCGGGGCAGGGGGCGTGCTGTGGTCGTCCGAGGCTGCGGCGCAGACCGCCAAGGAAGAAAGCGAGCGCGAAAAGGCGGCGGATCACGTGATGACCATCGCGACCGCCTATGTTCTGGGCGCGTCCCGCAGCTATCCGATCATGCAGCTGGACCTGAAAGAGAACATCCAGAACGCCACCAACGGCAAGGTTTATGTCAAACTGGCCCCCGGCGGCCAGTTGGGCGCTGGCGGGTCGCTGGTGCAAAAGGTTCAGGGCGGCACGATTCAGGCTGCGCAGCATTCGCTGTCGAACTTCGCGCCCTTTGCATCAACCGTCGACCTGATCAACATGCCGTATCTGTGCGGCTCGAACCAGCGCTTCACCAATCTGGTGCATTCCGACACATGGCAGCAAGAAGTGCATCCCAAGGTCGAGGCTGCGGGCTTCAAGGCCCTGTTCTACGTGGTGATCGACCCGCGTGTCGTTGCGGTGCGTCAGGGCGGCAACGCCATTGTCACGCCTGCCGACATGAGCGGCGTGAAGTTCCGCGTGCCGGGATCGAAGATGCTGCAGCAATATTACCGCATGGTCGGCGCGAATCCGACCCCTGTAGCCTGGGGCGAGACGCCCTCGGCGATCAAACAGGGTGTCGCGGATGCGCTTGATCCGTCCGTGGGCGCGCTGTTCGTCTTTGGCTTCAAGGATATCCTCAGCCACGTGACCTTCACGCAGGCGGTGCCGGACAGCCAGGTCTATTCCTGTAACCTCGAATGGTTCAACTCGATGCCTGCGGATGTGCAGGAAGGCATCATGTGGGGCTCGGAAATGACCAGCCACCAGAACCTGTCCAAGGTGCCTTCGGCCCGCGCCTATGCCATGGCCGAACTGAACAAGGCGGGTGTGCAGTTCCAGTCCCTGACCAGCGATCAACTGGCCGAGTGGCAGGATGTCGGCGGCTACCAGCGCTCGGAATGGGACCCGTTCAAGACGGAACTGGCGGGATCGATGGATGCCTTCGACAAACTGGTCGAGGCCGCCGGAACGCAGGGCAAATACTACGTCCACGACGCCTGATGCCACCTTGGGCACCCAGCCCCGGGTGCCCGACTTTTGCACTGACAGTCAGGCCTGAAAAAGGCCCGCGACAGAAGGCCTGCGCCTGGCTGTTCCATCGCCGAGGGACCCGGATGACCATTCTTCAGAACATAGACCGAAACGCCGAACGCTGGCTGCTGCTGGTGTTCTACGTGATGCTGGTCATAACCATGGCCATCGAGGTCCTTCGGCGAGAGATTTTCGCATTTTCCTCGATCTGGGGCGAGGAAATCGTCCGCTACTCCTTCATCTACCTCGCGTGGATCGGGGCGGCGGCGGCAGTCAAGGAACGCGCCCATATCCGCATCGACGTGATCATGCACTATCTGCCGCAACGGCCCAAGGCGCTGCTCTATATCTTCGGCGATCTGGTGATGTTCGTCGTGGCGGTGATTGCCTTGTACTGGTCGTACGAGGCCGTGCATGTCTCGGCCAAGTTCGGCTCGGTGACAGACGGGCTGCGGGTGTCCAAGGTCTGGTTCCTGATGGCCGTGCCCACCGGATTTGCGCTGATGATCTGGCGGCTGATCCAGTCCCTTTTGCGCGACCTGAAATCCCTTCGTGACGGAACGCCCGTCTTCGAAGGCGACAAGCTGTTTGACTAAGGGGAAACACGATGCTCTGGAATTCCCTCAATCAAACCGTTGAACTGGGCTGGGATTTTTACCTGCCCGTGATCCTGTTCGTTGGCCTGATCGCGCTGGCCGTGCCGGTCTGGGCCGCCATCGGGACGGCTGCCATCGTCATGCTGGTCATGTCCGGCGACCTGCCGCTGAGCCTTGTGGGCGAAAGCCTGTTCACCGGCATCGACGCCTTTGCCCTGACCGCCGTGCCGCTGTTCATCCTGACCGGCGACGTACTGGTGCGCACCGGGTTGTCGCGAAAATTCCTGGACGTGGCCGAGGCATTGACCTGTTTCGCCAAGGGCGGCTTCGGCTCAGCCACCGTTCTGGTCTGTGGCATGTTCGCCGCGATCTCGGGTTCCGACGCGGCGGGTGCTGCCGCCGTGGGCCGGATGACCATCAACCGGCTGGTTGAAAGCGGCTATCCGCGTCCCTATGCCTGTGCGCTGGTCGCGGCGGGCGCCTGTACCGGCATCCTGATCCCGCCTTCGATTGCCTATATCATCATCGGCCTTGTTCTGGGCATTTCCGCCTCGACGCTCTTTTTGGCGGCGCTTATCCCGGGTCTGGCCATTTTGGTCTCGATCCTGATCACCAACATCATCATGAACCGCCTCTACGCCTATGAGGGCGGCGGGATGATGAGCATGGGCGAGTGGCTGGCCAATCTGGGCAAAGCGCTGAAATCCGGCTGGTACGCGTTCATCGTGCCCGGCATCATCTTCTACGGCATCTTCTCGGGCCGCCTGACGCCCACCGAAGCCGGGGCGACCGCGGTTGTTGTCACCATCATCATGGGCTTCATCCTGCGCACGCTGACACTGGCCGATTTCCCCTCGATGCTGGTCAGTTCCGCCAAGGTGAATGGGGTGATCCTGCCAATCATCGCCTTTTCCGCCCCGCTGGCCGAGGCGCTGGCGATCATGGGCGTGCCGCAGGGGTTTGTCACCTCGGTCACCAACCTGACCGATGACCCGTACCTGCTGATCCTGCTGATGATCGGCATCCTGATCGCCGCAGGCTGCGTCATGGAGACGACACCGAACATCGTGATCCTTGCGCCCATCCTGAAACCGCTGGCGGACAATATCGGAATGAATGAGATTCAGTTCTGCATCATGATGATCACCGCGCTGGGCGTGGGGTTCATCACCCCGCCGCTGGGTCTGAACCTGTTCGTGGTGTCGGGGATTACCGGCGAGTCGATCCTCAAGATCGCGGCCCGCGCGGTGCCCTTTGTTTTGACAATGCTGATCGTTGTCATTCTGATTGCCTATGTGCCAGCGGTGTCGACCACCCTGCTTCCTGAAATCTACCAATAGGATCTGTTGAATATGCCGCGTGACTATTTGAAAAAGGCGACTTTGACGGCGCAATCTCATGCCACCGAGGTGCATGATACGGTCAAGACCATCCTTGCCGATATCGAGGCGGGCGGTGACGCCAAGGCGATGGAATATGCGGCCAAGTTCGACAAATACGACGGCAATGTGCTGATGACGCAGGCCGAGATCGACGCGGCGATTGCGCTGGTGCCGGAAAAGCTGAAGGCCGATATCCGCTTCGCCCATGACAACGTGCGCCGCTTTGCCGAGACGCAGAAGGCGACTGTCTCGGATGTCGAGATGGAGATCGTGCCGGGCTTTATCGCCGGGCAAAAGGCGATCCCGGTGGACGCGGCGGGGTGCTACGTGCCCGGTGGCCGCTACAGCCACATCGCCAGTGCGATCATGACCGTGACCACGGCCAAGGTGGCCGGGTGCCGCCATATCACCGCCTGCTCTCCGCCCCGTCCGGGCGAAGGCGTTGCGCCCGCGATTGTCTATGCCGCGCATATTTGCGGGGCAGACAGCATTCTGGCCATGGGCGGTGTGCAGGGTGTTGCGGCGATGACCTATGGCCTGTTCGGCCTGCCGCGCGCGAATATCCTTGTTGGTCCGGGCAATCAGTTCGTGGCCGAGGCCAAGCGCATTCTCTATGGCAAGGTCGGCATCGACATGATTGCAGGCCCAACCGACAGTCTGATCCTGGCCGACAGTACCTCGGATGCGCATGTGGTGGCGACGGATTTGGTCAGCCAGGCCGAACATGGCTACAACTCGCCCGTCTGGCTGGTGACGGATGACCGGGCGCTGGCGCAGAAGGTCATGGAGCTGGTGCCCACCCTGATCGAAGACCTGCCCGAGCTGAACCGCGAAAACGCATCCGCCGCGTGGCGCGACTATGCCGAGGTGATCGTCTGTTCGGACCGGGAAGAAATGGCCGCCTGTTCCGACGAATACGCCCCCGAGCACTTGACGGTTCAGGCGGAAGATCTGGATTGGTGGCTGGGCCGGCTCACCTGCTATGGCTCGCTGTTTCTGGGTGAGGAAACCACCGTGTCCTATGGCGACAAGGCCACCGGCACCAACCATGTCCTGCCGACCTCTGGCGCGGCCAGCTATACCGGCGGGCTGAGTGTGCACAAATACATGAAGATCGTCACCTGGCAGCGGGCCACGCGCGAAGGATCAAAGCCGATCGCGGTGGCAACCGCCCGTATCTCGCGCCTTGAGGGGATGGAAGGACATGCGCGGGCGGCGGATGTGCGGCTGGCCAAGTATTTCCCGGATGAACAGTTCGACCTGACCGCCGATGGATGACCCCCGCGCGTTATTCGATCTGTCCGACCGGGTCGCCTGCGTCACCGGCGCAAGCTCGGGTCTGGGGCGGCGCGTGGCTCAGGCCCTAGCCGCCGCCGGGGCCAGGGTCGTCGGCGTGGCGCGCCGTGCGGACGCTCTGAACCAGCTCTGCGATGAGATCGGAGAGCGGTGCGCAGCGGTTACCGGTGATGTGGCAGACCGGGCGAAAACGGGTGGGTTGGTCGAAAGCGTATCCTCGAAATTCGGACCGCCCGACATCATCGTGCACGCCGCCGGTATCAACACGCGTGAGGCGGCGGATGATGTCACCGCGCAAGGCTGGGACACGACGCTGGCGCTGAACCTCAGCGCGCCGTTTTTCCTGAGCCAGGCCATGGTGCCCGCGATGAAAGCGCGGGGCTGGGGCCGGATCGTGAACTTCGCCTCGCTACAGACAACCCGCGCCTTTCCCGGCGGTATAGCCTATGGCGCGACCAAAGCCGGGGTCGGGCAACTGACCCGCGCCATGGCCGAGGCCTGGTCGCCCCACGGCATCACCGCCAACGCCATCGGGCCGGGGTTTTTTCCGACCGAGCTGACGCAGGCCGTGTTCGACGACCCCGAGCGAGCTGCCCGAAACGCCGCGCAGACCTGCATGCACCGCAATGGCCGGTTAGAGGATATCGACGGCCCGATCCTGTTCCTGTGTTCGAAAGCCTCGGACTATGTGACAGGTCAAATCCTGATGGTTGACGGGGGGTTCACGGCGAAATGAAAGCTCTGGTCTATGAAGGCGTCGAACAATTGGCGTTTCAGGAGGTTCCCGACCCGGTCCCCGGCCCGGGCGAGCATCTGGTGCGGGTTGAAACGGTCGGCATTTGCGGATCGGACATGCACGCCTATCTCGGGCACGACGCGCGGCGGCCTGCGCCGCTGATACTGGGGCATGAAGCTGCAGGTGTGATCGTGGGCGGGTCGTGGGATGGCAAACGCGTCACCATCAACCCTCTGATCACCTGCGGTGCCTGCCCGTCTTGCGCGGCGGGGCGCGAGAATATCTGTGCGAACCGCCAGATCATCTCGATGCCGCCACGCGAGGGCGCATTTGCGCAGTTCGTCGCGATGCCCGGGGCCAACCTGATCGATGTGCCCGACCATGTGCCCTTGTCCAAAGCCGCACTGGCGGAACCTCTGGCGGTCAGCTGGCACACGGTCCGTCTGGCGGTCGAAGCCTTGCATCCGGCGATGGACAGGCAAGCGCTGGTCATTGGCGGCGGTGCGATTGGCCTGGCGGCGGCTCTGGCGCTGCACGCGATGGGGATTGAGGACGTGACCATTGCCGAGCCGAACGATCTGCGGCGTGAATTTCTGGGCAACCACTGCCCGTTCAATCTTGTGACCGCGCCCGAGCCCGAATTCCCGCTGGTGATCGATGCCGTCGGATATGCGGCGACCCGTGCCGCGGCGTCGGCCATCGCGGCACCCGGCGGCGTGATCGCGCATGTCGGTCTGGGCGAGGACACAGGCGGCCTGGACATACGGCGCATGACCCTGCAGGAGATTACGTTCATCGGCACCTACACCTATACCGCAGACGATTTCCGCCACACCGCGCAGGCCATTTTCGACGGTCGGCTCGGCCCGCTGGACTGGCCCGAGGAACGGGCCTTGTCCGACGGTGGTCAGGCCTTTCGCGAACTGCGCACTGGCGCTGTCGCGTCCCCCAAGATTATCCTGAACCCGTGGGGATAGGCCCTGCAGCAAAGGAGGCAGTCATGTACAAAAAAATCCTTGTTCCGATGGCGTTGGACCACGGCATATCGAACCATACGCTGGAAGTCGCGCGGGCGCTGTCCGCAGACGGTGCCGAGATCATCGCGCTGCATGTCTATGAGATGCCGCAGGGATCGGTCAGTGCCTATCTGGACAAATCCGTCGTCGCCGAAGCCTATGAGCGCGCGCGAAATCAATTGCTGGCCAAGGTCGAGGGACTCGAGGGCGTGACCGCCGACATCGTCAAGGGCCACACGGCCCGCACCATCATCGACTATGCCGCCGAACATGCAGCGGATTGCATTGTCATCGGGTCGCACAAGCCCGACCTCAGCGACTATTTTCTGGGATCGACCGCCTCGCGGGTCGTTCGCCATGCCCCCTGCGCCGTTCACGTGCATCGCGGGGTCTGACCCTCCTCAATCGCGCCACGTGCGCCCCAAACAGGACTGACTGCTTGAAATGAATATCGACAAAAAGATCACCGACGATCTGGTGGCGAACGATATCTCGTTCGTGACCACCGTTCCCTGTAAGCAACTGGCCGGTGTGATCGAGGAAATCGACGCCCGCGACGGGATTTACCACATCCCCTCGAACAAGGAAGACGAAGGGATGGGCCTGTGCGCGGGGGCCTGGATGGGCGGCAAGCGCCCGGCGATCATCATGCAGAACACTGCCATCGGGGTGACGATCAACACGCTGGCCACGCTGATCCAGTATTACCGGATGCCGCTGCCCATGCTGATCTCATACCGGGGCGAACTGCGCGAACCCATCGCCTGTCAGGTCGAGATGGCGGTGCATACCAAGGCCCTGCTGGCGCAGCTGAATATCCCGACCTACCACTTCCACCATCAAGCGGATGTCGAGGAACTGGACGCGATCCTGAAATACACCTTCATGTGCAACAAGCCGGTCGCCATCCTGACCGACGCCAACTTCTGGGGAGGCTATGGCGACCAATGATCCGTTCTGAAATCCTGAAAGAAATCGCGCCGATCCTGCGGGATCAGCTTGTGGTCTGCAACATCGGCATCCCCAGCCAGGAGTTGCACGCCATCGACGATCAGCCCACCAATTTCTACATGCTGGGCACGATGGGGCTTGCCTCGTCCATCGGTCTGGGTCTGGCGCTGGCGCAACCGAAACCGGTGATCGTGATCGACGGCGATGGTTCGATCCTGACCAATCTCGGGACACTGCCGACCATCGCCAACAATGTGGCCGACAATTACATCCTGCTGATTGTGGACAATGGCTCTTACGGCTCGACCGGGGATCAGCCCACATATGCCGGGCAGAAGACGTCGCTTGCCAAAATGGCCGAGGCCGCCGGATGCGAGCGCGTGATCGAGTGTCAGGCCGAAGACACTGGCCGCGTGCTGCAAGAGGCGCTGGACGCAAAGCAGATGACCATCGTCGTCAGCAAATGTGAAAGCGGCAATGCCAAGATGCCTCCGATCACGATGGACCCGGTGGTGATCCGCGACCGGTTCATGAAGGCCGTCGAGGCCTGATGCCATCAAGCGACATTCACAGCGCCGAAGACGCCCGCCGCCTTGCGCGGCGGCGTTTGCCGTGGATGGTGTTCGACTACATCGACGGGTCCGCAGGGGCAGAAACCGGCGCAGCCCGCAATCGCGCGGCGCTGGATGCGATGACCTTGCGCCCGCGTATCCTGCGCGATGTCAGCCAAAGGTCGCTGCGCAGCGCGGTCTTTGGCAAATCCGCCCAACGTCCATTCGGCATCGCCCCGATGGGCATGTGCAACCTGTCGGGTCCGGGGGCGGATCTGATGCTGGCACGGTTGGCCGCGCGCTTTTCGGTGCCGCTGGGCGTCTCTACCGTCGCCTCGACCCCGATGGAGCAGTTGATCGAAACCGCCGAGGGGAACGCGTGGTTCCAGCTATATTTCAGCGGTGACGGGTCCGGCACGTTCAAACTGGTCGAACGCGCAAAGACGGCTGGCTACGAAACCCTTGTTCTGACGGTGGACGTGCCCGAGGTCGGGCGACGACCGCGCGAACTGCGCCATGGGTTTCGAATGCCCTTCAGGATCGGCCCGCGCCAGTTTGTCGACTTTGCGCTGCATCCCCGCTGGTCGCTGACGACTCTGTTCAAAGGCAGACCGCAGATGGCCAATTTCCTGATGCAGGGGTATGAGTTCGACCGCACCGAAAGCCGCGCCAAAGCAGATTGGGACACGCTATCCCGCCTGCGGGATCAGTGGCAGGGCAAGCTGGTGGTCAAGGGTGTTCTGGACCCGGAAGACGCGGTTGCGCTGAAACAAGCCGGGGTGGATGCGATCCAGGTCTCCAGCCACGGCGCGCGGCAATTGGACAGCGCCCCCGCGCCGTTCCTGATGCTTCCCCAGATCCGTGAGGCGGTTGGGCAGGGTTTTCCCCTGTTCTATGACAGCGGCCTGCGGTCGGGTGAGGATGCGCTAAAGGCGCTGTTGAACGGTGCCGATTTCGTGTTCTTTGGCCGCATTCTGCAGTTCGCAATCGCTGCCGAAGGCGAAAGCGGGCTGGACCAGCTCTGGTCCGTTCTGAGCGATGAAATGAGCATCGCGATGGCGCAGATCGGCCTGACTTCGGTTGACCAAACCTAGCCGCCTGCCGCCTCGGGTCATTTCGGATTGCCACCAACCGCTGCGGTGATATCGCGGGCCGCTGCAGCGACCAACGCACCGAACCGCGCTACGGATGCATCGCGAAACCGCGCGGTAGGGCCGGATACCGAGACACCCGCGAAGGGTTCGCCTTGTTCATTGTAAATCGCGGCCCCGATGCAGGACATGCCGGAATGTCGTTCCTCTTCATCAAAGGACCAGCCTCGTTCGCGAATGCGGTCGAGATCGGCCAACAAGGCCCCAGCATCTGCGAGGGTGCGCGGCGTGAAACTTTCGAACCGGGTCCCGGACAGGATTTTGTCCAGCGCCGCGCGCGGCATGGCGGCCAGCAACGCTTTGCCGGTGCCTGAAGCGTACATCGGCGTGCGCGACCCAGCTGGAAAAAACGCGCGGATCGGGTTGCCGGTTTCGATCTGGCTGACAAAAACCACATCACCGCCATCCGGCATCGCCATATTCGCGGTCTCGCCTGTCTCCTGCATCAGCTTGCGCATGATGGGGCGGCCGGTTTCAACCACATTGTTGCGTTTTAGAAAGGAGGCACCGGTCCGGTAAGCCTCGATCCCGACCATCCATTCCTGCCGGGTTTCATCGAAGCTCACGAACCCCCGGTTGGACAATGTGGTCAGTATCCTGTGCGTCGTCGCGGTGGGCACACCGGTTTCACGGCTCAGATCGCTGAGTGTGCAACGTTCAAGCTGCGCCACCGCGCTGAGCGTTCCCAGCGCGCGGTCCAGCGATTGCATCGTTCCGGCCGAACTTTCCTTGAACTGAGATTTCGGACGCCCCCGCGCGCGTTGCTGTGTTTTCACCACTGATTCCTTCTGTTTTCGCCATTGCTTACAGGTGTTGTCGCATATTTTTTCATTAATGGAAAATGTGGCCCCAAAAATGAAAAAATAGCTGATCCTTCTATTTCAAGGCTTTGGGGTAATTTTTCACATGCTAAAAAACATTTTCGAGAAAATTGCAAAATCCCGCGCCCGGTTGGATGCTTTTACCAAAGCGGAGGAAGATGCGATGTCCAACCAGAACCCGGTGTTCATACCCGGCCCGACCAACATCCCGGATCGTGTGCGTTTGGCCATGCAGGTGCAGACGCAGGACCACCGGGCGCCCGATTTCGTCGAAACCTTTGCGCCGGTGCTGGAGGATACCAAAACGGTCTTTGGCACGACCTCGGGCCAGATCGTTACCTTCCCGGCCAGTGGAACCGGCGGGTGGGAGGCGTCGATCACCAACACGCTCAGCCCCGGCGACACTGTACTGGTCGCACGCTACGGCATGTTCAGCCACCGCTGGATCGATCTGTGCCAGCGTCACGGGCTGGACGTGCGGATCATCGAATGCACCTGGGGCAGCGGTGCGCCGGCAGACAAGTTCGCCGAGATTCTCGCCGACGATACCGGCCATCAGATCAAGGCGGTGCTGGTCACCCATAACGAGACGGCCACCGGCGTCCGGTCGGATATCGGCGCGGTGCGCAAGGCGATGGATGCCAGCGACCACCCGGCAATGCTGTTTGTGGATTGCGTCAGCTCACTGGCCTCGATGCCGTTCGAGTTTGATGCATGGGGCGTCGATATCGCCGTCTCGGGCTCGCAGAAAGGGTTCATGCTGGCGGCGGGGATGGCCATTCTTTGCGTCAGCCCCAAGGCAATCGACGCGATGGGGCAGGCAAAGCTGCCGCGCACCTATTTCGATTTCCGCGACATGATGGCGGCGAATGCGTCGGGCGGGTTTCCATATACGCCGCCGCTGCAACTGATCTATGGCATGGGCGAAAGCCTGAAGATGCTGTTCGAAGAAGGCCTCGACAACGTCTATGCCCGCCATTTCCGTCTGGCCGAGGGCGTGCGCAAAGCCACCGCCGCCTGGGGGCTGGACCTGGTCGCGCAGTCGCCGGACCTGTATTCCGACACGGTCAGCGCGATCTATGTGCCCGAGGGGTTCGACAGCAATGCCCTGACGGACCATGCCTTCAACGCTTATGGTGTCAGCTTCGGCATCGGTCTGGGCGAGATGAACGGCAAGGCTTTCCGCATCGGCCATCTGGGCAGCCTGACCGATGTGATGGTTCTGTCTGGCCTCGCGACGATCGAGATGGCGATGGCCGATCTGAACTATCCCATCGCGCTGGGCAGTGGCGTTGCAGCGGCGCAGGAGTTCTTTCGCTCGGGCAGCGCGAACCCGTTGAAATCCGCAGCCTGAGGAATATTCAGATGCTTGACGACATGACAACAGCCGATTGCCTGACCCTTGGTGATATGCGCGAGGCGCATGACCGGATCAGGCCGCATATCAATCGCACTCCGGTGCTGCGGTCGGCCTTTCTGGACGACATGACCGGCGCGCAGCTGTTCTTCAAATGCGAGAACCTGCAGGAAGCCGGTGCTTTCAAAGTGCGCGGGGCCTGCAACGCGGTCTTTGGCCTGAATGACGAGGCTGCCGCGCGCGGCGTCTGCACGCATTCCTCGGGCAACCACGCGCTCAGCCTGTCGTATGCGGCGGGGCGGCGGGATATTCCGTGCAATGTGGTGATGCCGCGCACGGCGCCGCAGGCCAAGAAGGACGCGGTGCGCCGCTACGGTGGGATCATCACCGAATGCGAGCCTTCGACCACCTCACGCGAGGCGGTGTTCGCCGAGGTGCAGGCCCGCACTGGCGGTGAGTTCGTGCATCCCTACAATGACCCGCGCGTGATTGCCGGGCAGGCGACCTGTTCGGCGGAACTGCTGGAACAGACCGATGGGCTGGATGCGGTGGTCGCGCCGATTGGCGGCGGCGGCATGATCTCGGGCACCTGCCTGACGCTTTCCAACCTTGCGCCCGAGGTGAAAATCTATGCGGCCGAGCCTGAACAGGCCGATGATGCGTATCGCAGTTTCAAAGCCGGGCACATCATTGCCGATGACGCGCCCGAAACCATCGCCGATGGGCTGAAGGTGCCGCTGAAGGACAACACCTGGCATTTCGTCTCGAATTTCCTGAGCGATATTCACACGGCCAGCGAGCAAGAGATCATCGACGCCATGAAAATCACCTGGAAACACCTGCGCATCGTGATGGAGCCGAGCAGCGCCGTGCCGCTGGCCACCATTCTGAAGAACCCGGACGTGTTCCGGGGGCAGCGCGTCGGCGTGATCATCACTGGCGGCAATGTGGACCTGGACAAACTGCCCTGGATCAGGGGCTGAGGAGGAAGTCATGAACAAGCCCGTAAACATCGACCAGCTTGAGGTCGGCTTCGACATCCCCGCCGCCGTCGGCATGGATGAGGCCGAGATTCAAACCCCCGCTCTGGTGCTGGACCTGGACGCGCTCGAGCGCAACATCAAGAAGATGGGCGACTATGCCAAGGCCCACGGGATGCGCCACAGGGTGCATGGCAAGATGCACAAATCCGTGGACATCGCGCAGTTGCAGATCGATCTGGGCGGGGCCTGCGGGATCTGTTGCCAGAAAGTGTCCGAGGCCGAGGTGTTTGCCCGTGGCGGGATCAAGGATGTTTTGGTCTCCAATCAGGTGCGTGACCTGGCCAAGATCGACCGGCTCGCTCGCATGCCCAAGCTGGGCGCGCGGACGATCTGTTGCGTCGACGATATCGGCAACGTGGCGGACCTGTCCGATGCCGCGCAGCGTCACGGTACGGAAATCGAGTGTCTGGTGGAAATCGACTGCGGCGCGGGCCGGTGCGGCGTGACGACCACGCCTGATGTGATCGCCATTGCCAAAGCCGTCGACGCCGCGCCGGGGCTGAAATTTGCGGGCATTCAGGCCTATCAAGGTGCAATGCAGCACATGGATCTCTACGAAGATCGCAAAGCCAAGATCGACGTTGCCGTTGCCATGGTGAAAGACGCCGTGGAGGGTCTGAAGGCCGAAGGTCTGGACTGTGACATTGTCGGCGGCGGCGGAACCGGTTCCTATTACTTCGAAAGTACATCGGGCGTTTATAATGAGCTGCAGTGCGGGTCATATGCGTTCATGGATGCTGACTACGGCCGCATTCTGGACAAGGACGGCAACCGCATCGACCGGGGCGAGTGGGAGAATGCGTTCTTCATCCTCACCAGCGTCATGAGCCACGCCAAGGCGGACAAGGCCATCGTGGATGCGGGCCTCAAGGCGCAGTCGGTGGATAGTGGCCTGCCGGTGATCTTCGGGCGAACGGATGTGGAATACGCCAAATGCTCGGATGAGCATGGCGTTGTTGCCGATCCGGACGGGGTTCTGAACATCAACGACAAGCTGCGTCTGGTGCCGGGGCACTGCGACCCGACGGCCAATGTGCATGACTGGTACGTGGGCGTGCGGGACGGCAAGGTCGAAACCCTGTGGCCGGTATCGGCGCGCGGCAAGGCGTTTTGAGACGAGGGCGAGGAGCATGAAGGATATGTCTGGAAAAGGCCTGCTGATCGTCGGAGAAGACCTGTGCCAGCAATTGGTCGGGCGCGATGAAGCATTCGCAGCGGTCGAGGCCGTATTCGCCGCGATGGCGCGGGGTGATGCCTATAACTTCCCGGTCGTTCGCGAGGCCATCGGATATGCCGATGCGCTGTACGGCTTCAAGTCTGGCTTCGACCGGGCCGGGCAGGTGCTGGGTGTGAAATCCGGCGGCTACTGGCCCGGGAATATGGAAAAGGGGCTGACCAATCACCAGTCCACCGTGTTCCTGTTCGACCCGGACACCGGCCAATTGGCCGCACTGGTTGGCGGCAACTATCTGACGGCCGTGCGGACGGCCGCATCGTCGGCGGTCTCGATTGCGCATCTGGCGCGGGAAGATGCCAAAACCCTTGGGATGGTGGGCGCGGGCCACCAATCGGCCTTCCAACTGCGCGCGGCTGCCGAGCAGCGCGATTTCGAAAAGGTGGTCGCCTGGAACCCGCATCCCGATATGCTGCCGCGTCTTCAGGCAGTGGCAGAGGAGATCGGTCTGGAATTCGAAGCCGTGTCGCAACAGGAACTGGGCGCGCAGGCGGATGTGATTATCACCATCACCTCGGCCTTCGAACCTTTGCTGATGCGGGACTGGATCAAACCCGGCACCCATCTGGCCTGCATGGGCACGGATACCAAGGGCAAGCAAGAGGTTGACGCCGCGTTGGTCGCGGCTGCCACGGTGTTCACCGATGAGGTTGCTCAATCCACTATCATTGGCGAGGCGCAGCACGCGATTGCAGACGGGTCGTTGACGGCAGAGCGGGTCACCCCAATCGGCGCGGTGATCAATGGCGATCATCCGGGACGGGCCGGCGCTGACGAAATCACTCTGTTCGACGGAACCGGTGTCGGCTTGCAGGATCTTGCCGTCGCCTCGGTCGCCGCATGTCTGGCTGAACAAAAGGGGCTGGCGCAGCGCGCAAGCCTGTAGTGCTGTCGAAGCCCAAACCGGGCCACAGCGCGGGGTTTCAGCAGATCACCGGGACAGCATGCGGCGCTTTTCGGCCATTGCTTCCCGGCGGTTCTGCTCGATCCCTTGCTTGAAGGATTCCTCGACAAAGTCGATATGATCGGTCGCCGCCTTTTCGGCGCGCGCCTCGTCGCCGTCGATGACCGCGCGACCCAGTTCCAGATGCTGCTGCAACAGTTTCTCGCCGGTGCCGTCTATGCTGCGCAGAAAGTCGCGGTTGTAGAACACGCCCCTGCGGGTCAGGTCGTAGATCGACGCCATCATGTGGATCAGCGTGGCATTCTGGCTGGCATCCACAATCGCCGAATGCAGCGCAAAGTCGGCCTCTTGCGAGGCTTGCGCGTCGTTTTCCTGCCAGGCGCGCTCGTTCTCGTCCAGAATCTCGGCAATCCGTTCCTTGTCGGCTTTTGTCGCGCGGCGCGCGGCAAGACGGGCGGCGAACCCTTCCTGCTCGCGACGATATTCCAGATAGTCGAAAAAGGCCGGCTCGTGCCGTTGGTACAGGGCCAGCAGGGCCGGCATCATGGCTTGTCCGGTCAGGGCGGCGACAAACGTGCCTTCACCATGCTGCGTGGTGACAAGCCCGCGCTCTTCTAACACGGCCAAGGCTTCGCGCAGCTTAGGGCGCGACACGCGCAGCATCTCGGCCAGATCACGCTCGGACGGCAGCTTGCGGCCCTGTTTCAGAATGCCCGAGGCGATCAGATCTTCAATTTGCGATATAACGGCATCAGCCAGCGATTCGTGTCCGACCGGTTCGAAAATCGCCGTTCTGCTCATGTTGTTCCGCCTCTGTCTGATCCGGGGCATTGCGCCAGTGGTAAACTAATATAACCATATCTGCAAAAAATTCAAGCGACTGAATTAATGGATTGCAATGGACGCAATAACCTGATTATAAACACTTATTGGTGCGGAACTGCATAGCGCAGCACCGTACCTTCATCAGGTGTTACGTCTCTTAAAGCTGTCCCAACAAATCCCAGTGGTAAATAAAATTATTGACTGAATGATAATGGTAAAGTTAGTTTACCACCGGAGGGGCGCTGGAAGAGCCTGCGCCGCTGATCGGGAAAACACCCCGACCAACCCTGGAGGAGATTTCATGAAGAAGACCCTGACGAGCCTCGCCGTGGCCGCCAGCCTGCTCGCCGCACCTGCGGTTGCCGCTGACAAGCTGTTGCTGAAAACCCCGATTGCATTCTCGACCGAACTGCCGGGCCTGGGCTCGCCGATTCCGCGCGTTGCCGAACAGCTTGACCTGATGTCGGGCGGCACGCTGAAAATGAAAGTGTATGAGCCGGGCAAACTGGTTCCGCCGTTCGAAATTCTGGACGCGGTATCCACCGGCAAGATCAACTCGGGCTACACCACCGCCGGGTATTGGGCGGGTAAAATCCCTGCCGCTCCGCTGTTCTCGGCGGTTCCCTTCGGCCCCGAGGCGGGCGAATACATGGCGTGGCTGTATTACGGCAACGGCCTGAAACTGTATCAGGAAATGTACGATCAGGCAGGCTATAACGTGCACGTTCTGCCCTGCGCGATCATCGCGCCCGAAACCTCGGGCTGGTTCGCGACCGAGATCAACTCGCCCCAGGACCTGGAAGGCCTGAAGATGCGGTTCTTCGGTCTGGGTGGCAAGGTGATGCAGAAGCTGGGCGTTGCGACCTCGTTGCTGCCGGGTGGTGAGATCTTCCCGGCGCTGGAAAAAGGTGCCATCGACGCGACCGAGTTCTCGATGCCTGCCATCGACCAGCGTCTGGGCTTCCACAAGCTGGTGAAGTTCAACTATTTCCCCGGCTGGCACCAGCAGGCGACCGTGTTTGAACTGATGATCAACAAGGATGTCTGGAACGAGACCAGCGACCAGCACAAGGCGATCATCGAAAACGCCTGCAAGGCTTCGATGGCGGACAGCTTTGCCGAAGGTGAAGCCATCCAGCACGCGGCCCTGATCGACAACGTCGAAAACAACGGTGTCACCATCAAGCAGTGGTCGCCCGAGATGCTGGACACGTTCCGCGCCACCTGGGAAGAAGTTGCCGCCGAAGAGGCCGCCAATGACGCCTTCTTTGCTCAGGTTCTGGCCGACATGAACGAGTTCCGCGAAGGCTATGACCTGTGGAAGACAAACGCCTTCCTCCCGCGTCAGTAACCGTGTGAACTGACGGAACCGGAGCGGCGGTAACCGCTGCTCCGGTCATTTCTTTCTGAACCCGGACTTTCTAACCTTTCACTGCCCGCGCGCCGGGCTGCTGAGCGAGGAATGACCATGGCCCCCCAAAAGAACATCAACGATCCGGTCGAAGCCTATGAAGGCCTCCTGGAACATCCCGAAACCGACCGCCAGAAAATCGCCGTGGCGATCGACACTGGGGTCAAGGCCGTGGGCCACGTGGTCATGTGGGCCAATGTCCTGCTGATCGCCGCGATCTTCACGCAGGTTTCGCTGCGCTATCTGCTCAGCCAGAACTATCCCAAACTGGACGAGATCCAGTGGCATTTCTACGGCATCGTCACGATGATCGGCATATCCTACGCGCTGATCACCGACAGCCACGTGCGGGTGGACGTGCTGCACATGCAGCTTTCCCGCCGCGCCCAGCGGGTGATCGAGGTGATCGGCATCCTGACCCTGCTGACCCCGTTCATCTACCTGATGATCGATCAGGGCTATGACTATTTCTACGAGAGCTTCCGCGTCAACGAACGGTCCGACAGCCCGACCGGTCTGCCTGCGCGCTGGGCGTTCAAGGCGGTTATTCCGGTCAGCTTCGTGCTGCTGGCGCTGGCGGCGCTGGCGCGGCTGATCCACGATGGGCACGCGCTGCTCTACGGGCCGGCCTCGGAACGCGAGGGCGCGCCGCTGCGCCGTATCCTGCTGGTGCTTGCCGTGTTTGCCGCCGTCTGTGTGGCCCTGACTTTCCTGGTCGAAACGACCGAGGAAAAGCTGGTCATCGCAATGTTCCTGACCTTCATCGCGCTCTTGTTCACCGGCTACCCGGTGGCCTGGGTGCTGGCCGGTGTCGGCGTCGCCTATTGCGGTCTGGCCTATCTCTTCGACAACGACCTTATGCTGTGGACAGGGCTGGAAAGCACCTTTACCGGGCTGGATTACCTGACGCTTGGCGCGGTGGTGAACCGGGTCTATGCGACCATGTCAAACGCGGTTCTGGTGGCCCTGCCGATGTTCATCTTCATGGGCCTGATGCTGGACGAGAGCGGCGTGGCCGAGCGTCTGATGTCGTCGATGCAGCGCCTGTTCGGCACCGTGCGGGGTGGTCTGGCGATCACGGTGACGCTGATCGGGATCATCCTTGCGGCCTCGACCGGGATCATCGGTGCATCCGTTGTGCTGCTGGGCGTGCTGTCGCTGCCCTCGATGATGCAGCAGAAATATCAGCCGACGCTGGCGGCGGGTGTGGTTTCGGCCTCGGGCACGCTGGGCATTCTGATCCCGCCGTCGATCATGCTTGTGATCATGGCCGACCAGATGGCCCTGTCGGTCGGAGACCTGTTCATGGCTGCGGTCTTCCCCGGTGTCATCATCGGTGGCCTCTACCTGACCTATATCTTCATCCTTGCGCTGGTGAAGCGTGATGCGGCCCCGGTGCCCGAAGGTGCCAAGGCCCCCGACTGGGACGCCGTCAAGGACGTGCTGATCGCCGTCATCCCGACGCTGCTGCTGATCTTCGCCGTGCTTGGCTCGATCTTTGCGGGTCTGACCACGCCGACCGAGGCCTCGGGCATCGGCGCGCTGGGGGCCACGCTGCTGGCGCTGGGTTATCGCAAGCTGACCTTCGCAAAACTGTGGAACGTGCTGGTGTCGACCTTCAACACCACCGCCTATATCTTCGCGATTTTCCTGGGCGCGACCGTGTTCTCTTATGTGCTGCGCGAACTGGGCGGGGATGAGCTGATCGAACATGTGGTGCAATCCACCGGGTTCGGGGCCAACGGCACGGTTCTGTTCATCCTGTTCATCGTCTTCCTGCTGGGCTTCGTTCTGGACTGGATCGAGATCACGCTGATCGTGCTGCCTCTGATGCGCCCCATCGTGAACGGCCTTGGCATCGACATTCCGGGCTTCGGCGTTCTGGATGAGCCTGCGCTGGTCTGGTTCGTGATCCTGGTGGCAGTAACGCTGCAAACCAGCTTCCTGACGCCACCGGTTGGCTTCGCGCTGTTCTACCTGAAAGGCGTCTGCCCACCCGAGATCAAGCTGATGCACATCTACAAGGGCATCATCCCGTTTGTGCTGCTGCAGCTGACCGGTCTGGCGCTGGTCTTCCTGTGGCCGACCCTTGCCACCTGGCTGCCCTCGGTCGCCTATTAAGGAGCAGCGTCATGCGTCTGAACCAATGTCATAACTTCCACGACTTCCGGCGGTTGGCCCAAAAGCGGCTGCCGGGCCCCATCTTCAATTATATCGATGGTGGCGCGGATGATGAGGTGACATATCGGGAAAACACCAGCGCATTCGAGCGCTGCGACCTGTTGCCCTCGGTTCTGCGCGGGGTGTCGGATGTGGACATGTCCGTCACCGTGATGCGGCAGAAGCTGGATATGCCGGTCTACTGCTCGCCCACCGCCTTGCAGCGCCTGTTCCACCATCAGGGGGAACGCGCCGTGGCGGCGGCGGCTGAGAAATATGGCACCATGTTCGGTGTCTCTTCGCTGGGTACCGTATCGCTGGAGGAGCTGCGCCAGAAACACAAGAACCCGCAGGTCTATCAGTTCTACTTCCACAAGGATCGCGGGCTGAACACGGCCATGATGCAGCGCGCCAAGGAGGCCGGTGTCGAGGTGATGATGCTGACCGTCGACAGCATCACCGGCGGCAATCGTGAACGCGACCTGCGCACCGGGTTCTCGATCCCGTTCCGGCTGACGCTGGGCGGCATGATCCAGTTCGCGATCAAGCCCATGTGGGGCATCAATTATGTCACGCATGAGAAATTCCGCCTGCCGCAGCTGGAAGAGCATGTGGATATGAGCGGCGGTGCCAGCTCGATCGGCGGCTATTTCACCGACATGCTCGACCCGTCGATGAATTGGAACGATGTGGCGGAAATGGTGCGCGACTGGGACGGCCAGTTCTGCCTCAAGGGCATCATGACTGTCGAGGATGCCAAACGCGCGGCTGAAATCGGCTGCACCGGTATCATCCTGTCGAACCATGGCGGGCGCCAGTTGGACGGCTCGCGCACGCCCTTTGACCAATTGTCCGAAATCGTGGATGCGGTCGGTGACAAACTCGATGTGATGATGGACAGCGGCATTCAGCGCGGCACCCATGTGCTGAAAGCGCTGTCGTTGGGGGCCAAGGCGGTCGGCGTCGGACGGCATTACCTGTACCCGCTGGCGGCTGCCGGACAGGCCGGCGTCGAACGCGCGCTGGGTCTGTTGCGCGCCGAAATCGAGCGCGACATGAAGCTGATGGGCGTCACCAGCATTGACCAACTGAGCCGCGAGAACATCCGCTTTCGCGCCGCATAGACCGTAATGGAGGCCGCCATGACCAATGATGAACTGATCACATATTTCCGTTCAATCGTTGGTTCGCGCCATGTCCTGACCGGCGAACGGGCGACCGAACGATTCCGCCGCGGTTTCCGCTCGGGTGAGGGCGAAGCGCTGTGTGTCCTTCGCCCCGGCACCTTGCTGGAACAGTGGAAAGTGCTTCAGGCCTGCGTGGCCGCCGACAAGATCGTGATCATGCAAGCCGCCAATACCGGGTTGACCGAAGGCTCGACCCCGTCGGGCAGCTATGACCGCGATGTGGTTCTGATCAATACCCGCCGGATGGACACGCTGGTGCCGCTGAACAGCGGTGAGCAGATCGTCAGCTTTCCCGGCGCCACCCTGTTTGCGCTGGAAAAACTGCTGGCCCCGCTGGGGCGCGAGCCGCATTCGGTGATCGGGTCTTCGTGCATAGGAGCCTCGATCATCGGGGGTGTCTGCAACAATTCCGGCGGCTCTCTGGTCGAGCGTGGGCCGGTCTATACCGAACTCTCGGTCTACGCGCAGATCACCGAGGCCGGTGAGCTGGAACTGGTCAACCATCTGGGGATCGATCTGGGGGACACGCCCGAGGACATTCTTGCCAGTCTGGATGCGGGCACGTTCGACCGCAATCCCGGAGCCACAAACAAACGCGCCTCGGCCAGCGATTACGCTCAGATCGTGCGGGACGTGGATGCCCAAACGCCGGCGCGGTTCAATGCGGACAAGGCGAAGCTGTTCGAATCCGCAGGCTCTGCCGGAAAGCTGGCGGTCTTTGCGGTGCGGTTGGATACCTTCCCCAAGAATGAGGCCGAGAAGGTTTTCTATATCGGCACCAACGACCCGGGCGATCTGGCCGCGCTGCGGCGGCATATCCTGTCCGAATTCACCTCTCTGCCCGTTTCAGCCGAATACATGCAACGCGAGGTGTTCGACATCACCGCGCGCTACGGCAAGGACACGGTTGTCATGATCGACAAGCTGGGCACTGACCGGCTGCCGATGTTCTTTGCCCTGAAAGGCGCGGTGGATGCACGGCTGCGCCGTATCCCGTTTCTGCGCAATTTCACCGACCGCTTCATGCAGATGGCGGTGTCGCTATGGCCCCGGGTTTTGCCCAAGCGGATGACGGATTTCCGGGACCGTTACGAACACCACCTGATCCTGAAAATGAAAGACGGCGGGATTGATGAGGCCGCCAGTTGGCTTCCCGGTTTCCTCGCCGACCGCGACGCCGATTTCTTTGACTGCACCGCGCGCGAGGCCAAGATTGCCGGGCTGCACCGTTTCGCAGCAGCCGGTGCCGCAGTACGCTACATGGCGATCCACGCCAGCGAGGTCGAAGACATCATCGCCCTCGACGTCGCGCTGCGCCGGAACGATCACGACTGGCTGGAAAAGCTGCCGCCCGAGATCGACGACCAACTGGTTCACAAGCTCTATTACGGTCACTTCATGTGCCACGTGATGCATCAGGATTACGTGGTCAAAAAGGGCGCGGACCCCAAGGCGCTGAAGGCCGCGATGCTGGCCCTGTTCGACGAACGCGGCGCGGAATACCCGGCCGAGCACAATGTCGGCCATCTGTACAAGGCCAAGCCCGATCTGGCGGCGCACTACAAATGCTGCGACCCAACCAATTCCTTCAATCCCGGCATCGGCAAAATGTCGAAAGCCCGCAATTACGGTGACGGGGCCGAAGGCGGCGATCAGACCCGGACGCCAGCCGCCTGAGCTTCTGCCCGTGTCAGGCGCCGTCTGTGTGGCGGTCCCGAAAGGCTTTCACCAATTCCTGGCCGGTGTCGAAAAAGGCGTCCTCTCCGACCCATTTGACCAGCCCGTATCGCGTCAGTTCGGCCCGCACATCCGGTTCAACCATGGCAAAGACCAGCCGGATACCCCGTGCCGTAAGCTCTTTGTGAATGCTGCGCAGGGTATATCCCGCAGTAAAATCGACCGTGTCGATGGCCGAGGCATCGATGCAGAACCAGTCAATCTCTGGGCCCGCGCCCCTGACAATCCCGGTCACGTCGTCCGAGAAGCGCTGCATGTTCGCGTAGTACATCCCGTGGGAAAACCGATAGATCACAAGGCCCGGTTCGAACTGGTTGGGGGGTGACAGCGCCTTGGAGTGCCAGCCGCCATCTTCGGTCTGAACGATCACCGAATTCTTTGGCCGATACCCCCGGCGCGTGTGATCGACCAGCGACAGCACCATCGCAAAGATGATCCCCTGTTCCACGCCGACCACAACGACAACGGCGGCTGTCGCAACCGCAATCCAGAACTCGGATCGCGCCTGTCGGTAAATGGCGGCCAGCCCGCGCAGGTCGATCAGCTTCACCCCGATCAGGAACACGATGGCCGACAGCGCGGCTGTGGGCATAAAGGCCAGAGGGCCGGTCAGAAACAGGATGACCACCAGAACAATCACCACGGTTGTCAGCTGCGCGATCTGGCTGCGCCCGCCGGCGCTTGCGACCATCTCGGTCTTTGTGGGGCTGCCGTTCACCACGAATGTTCCTGTGAAAGCGGCCCCCAGATTGGCAAGGCCCAGCCCGACCAGATCGGTATTCTCGCTGAACCGTTCGTCATACCGGGCCGCATAGGCGCGCGAGGTCGCGGCGCTTTGGGCCAGAATGACGACAAAGATCGAAAGTGCGGTGGGCAGCAGTTGTTTTAACAGCGTCCAGCTCCACTGCACATCCGGCAGCGAGAGCGAGGGCAAACCGCTGGGCACCGCGCCCAGCAGCGCGACGCCGAGCCGGTCCAGCTGGAACCCCCAACTGCACAGGATCACAGCGACCACGGCGATCAGCGGCCCCGGTATTTTACGCGACAGGCGCGTGAAGCCCACAACCGTTGCCAAAACGGCCATCGCGACCGCAAGGGTCGGTCCGTTGATCTGGTCGAGGTTCTGAAACACGCCCTGCAGCTTGGTCAGGGTGCCATGGCCTGCGACCTCAAAGCCCAGCATGCCGGGAATTTCGCCGACGGCCACCTGAATGCCCACGCCGGTCAGAAACCCCACCAGCACGGTTCTGGACAGGAAGTCCGCCAGAAACCCCAGCCCGATCAGCCGGGCGGCGATCAGAAGTACCGCAGCCATCAGCGCCAGAAGAGAGGCCAGCGCCAGATAGTCCGACGACCCGGACACGGCCATCCCGGCCAGTGCCGATGCGGTGATCGCGGCGGTGGCGGAATCCGCGCCGACGACCAGATGCCGTGACGATCCGAACAGCGCAAACAGCGCCATCGGGATCAGGATCGTGTAAAGCCCGGTGATCACCGGCGTTCCGGCGATTTTGGTGTAGCCCATGACCTCGGGGATCGCGAGGCAGGCAAACGTGATTCCAGCCAGGATTTCGGTGGGAAGATGCGCCCGGTCGATGGGCAGAATGCCCTGCAGAACAGGGGAGGAAACCGGCTTTGCGCCTGTGCGATTCGTTCCCATTTCCGTCCTTGTCCCTTCGGTGCGCGGTCTTTTTTGGTCCGATCGTATCTTTTTTATCGTTTGGGCGTTGTTCGGGCCACCATCGTAAGTGCAGAAAAATGCTTGCTAATTTTTGGATCAAATTGATCATTTATGCATGAGCTTATAGCGGATTTTGTCTTTCTACGGGAAACCCCCAATTTCGCCGCCCAAGGGGAATCGGTAGAAAGAGTACAACCACCCGGCCTTCGATGGCCGAACACTTTCCCCCATGAGGGGCTGGTCCATACCCCCTCGGCCGGCCCCTCACTAATTTTTGGGGACAGCGATGGATCGGACCTCAGGCAGGTTGTCCTGCGATGCGGGTGACAAGCGCGGGCAAATCCCCGGCGCTGCGATAGCTGAAATCATGCGGAATGTCGGTCACGGGTGATTTCCGATACCCTTCGGTGAACAGCAGAAACGGAATCTGCGCGCGCGCCGCCGTTTCGGCGTCAACTTCGCTGTCACCGACAAACAGGCAGGGCCCTTGGGCGGACAGGGCGCGAAAGCTCTCTGCCAAATGGGTCGGATCGGGTTTTCGGACGGGCAGGGTATCTCCGCCAAGAACAGCCTTGAAGTGCCGGTCCAGACCGAGTGCCTCCAGCACGTGGCGGGCCGGGACTTCGGGTTTGTTGGTGCAGACGCCAAGAACGCAGCCCATGTCCTGCAATTGGGTCAGGGCTTCGGAAATGCCGGGATAGGGCCGGGTCGTGTCGCAGGCGGCGGCATTGTAGTGATCCAGCGTCGTCCGGGTCAGGTCCGCGTGGCGTTCCATGGGCAATTGGCAATGATGCATGACCCTTTCGACAAGCTTGGGCAGGCCGTTCCCCACGAATCCCCGGATCACCTCGGACGGCAACGGGCCGTGCCCGACATCGGCCAGCATCCGGTTCGCCGCCCCGGCCAGATCACCGATGCTGTCCACCAGAGTTCCGTCCAGATCAAACACAATCGCCGCGGTCATATTTCCTACCTTCCTGCCTTGTTTCCCAAGACCTAACGCGGGTTTCCCTGTGGCGCAATTGCGCCAATACCGCGGGTCCGGAAAGCTGGGCTTGACATACCTTACCAAAATAATCAGATTAAGGGCAGAAGTCATCAGCCAACCCAGCTTCGGGTCAGCCAGACCGATAGAAAAGCGAACAGATCAGGCCATTTGCCTGAAAACCTCTGGAGTTGTCCGATGAACGCGCAGACCCCGACCGCCACCCAATCCTACGCCGTCTCCATGTTGCCCGCTCACAAGGCCGAAGACCTGACCAAGGGTGGCAATCTGGCCCATATCGAACTGGGCGATCAGCTTTACACGCTGCGCATCACCCGCGCCGGCAAGCTGATCCTGACGAAATGAGCGCGCCGTCTTCGCGGGGCGGTGCAGCGGTGGGCCGCCTGTCCGATCTCGACCCTATCGAAGCGGGCGCGGTGATGTATCTGCGGCTTTGGGCGGATGGACCGGGCGGGCGTGCCGATGCCGCCAGTGATTTCGATATCGCGCTGGGCAAGGATCACGGGCGCACCGCGCTGCTGGCGCTGGACCGCCTGTGCTCGCTTTGCGCCCATCACGGGCGTCGTCCGCTGATACGGCATGGTTTGGGATGCTCGTGTCTGGGCGCGGATGAGAACTGCTTTGCCCAGATGATCGCGGCGGCCTCGGAAGGCGCGCGCGAGGATGCGATGATGATGGCCTCGCTCATCGTACGCCCGGATTTTGCCCCCGCGCTGGCGTCGCTGTCCGAAGAACTGGGCCTGGCCCTGCGCATAATGACGGCAGCCATCCCTTTGCCAACAACCGGTCACATGACCCCCGCGACCGTATTTCACTGATTGGCAAAGCAGGACCCCGGCCCGCGCAGCCGGGGTCATTTGCTAGCAACAGCCGCAGCCGTGGTGGTGGTGATCGTGGTCGCAGGCCGGTTCCGGGGCGTAATCGCCAATTTCGGCCAGAACCTCGCGCAGCGCCCACAGGATCATATCCACGTCTTCGGCCTCAATGGTCAGGGGCGGGCGGATTTTCAGGATGTTGTCCCTGGGCCCTTCGCTGCCGATCAGAATGCGGTGATCGCGCATCCGGTTCTTGACGTATTTGCAGATTTCGGTGCCTTCCGAGCCGTCGGGATTGACCAGTTCGACCCCGACAAACAGCCCCATGCCGCGCACATCGCCGACACAGCCGAAATCGGCCTCGATCCCGCGCAGCCCACCCATCAGTCGCGCGCCCATCACGCGGGCGTTGTGCTGCAGCCCTTCGTCATCGACGATGTCCAGAACCTCTTTCCCGATGCGGCAGGACAGGGTCGAGCCGCCGAAGGTCGAGAAGAACTCGATCCCGTTGTCAAAGCTCTGCGCTATCTCCTTGGTCGTCACCAACACACCCAGCGGATGCCCGTTGCCGATGGGCTTGCCCATGACCACGATATCCGGCAGCGCGCCCTGATGTTCGAAACCGAAATAGCAGTCGCCCAGTCGCCCCAGCCCGGTCTGCACCTCGTCCGCGATACAAACGCCGCCTGCGGCGCGGATTTTTTCGTAGACCGCAGGCAGATAGCCCTCGGGCGGGATGATCTGACCGCCGACCGAGGGGAAGGTCTCGGCGATAAACCCCGCAACCCCGTGGCCTTTGCCCTGTAGCGCTGCAATCGCGGGGCCGACAAAATTCGCGAACTTTTTGGCTCGCTCGGGGTCGTCGCGCCGGAACGATCCGCGATAGTCATCCGCCACCTCGACCAGTTCGACCCAATCCGCCTGACCGACCCCGCCCGGCTTGTTGAACTTGTAGGCCGAGATCGCAACGGCGGCATTGGTATTGCCGTGATAGCCGTGATCCGGCGTCACGATACCCTTCGCCCCGGTATGCGCGCGGGCCAGCCGCAGGGCCAGTTCGTTGGCCTCGGTCCCTGAGTTGACGAAGAAGCACACTTGCAGGTGATCCGGTAGTTTTGACAGGATTTTATCCGCAAAGGCGGTCTGTGCCGGGTGCAGATAGCGGGTGTTCGAGTTCATCCGCTTCAACTGATCCGCCGCCACAGCCTGAATGCGCGGATGTGCGTGGCCCACATGGGGCACGTTGTTGTAGGCGTCCAGATAGGGGCGGCCCCATTCGTCGAACAGGTGATGTTTCCACCCCCGCACCAGCATCACCGGATCGTCATAGGTCAGGCTGAGATTGCCGCCGAAATGATCGCGCCGGCCTTGCAGGATCGCCCGCTTGTCGGTCGGCCGATAGGCCACCTTGTCGTCGGCCAGGTTCAGCAGCGCCGCCGGGTTGGGGCAGACCGCGTTCCACAGCTCCAACTCATCGGGGTCGGCCACGCCGGGCCAGTCGGCCTGCATCCCGTCCGTGGTCAGCGCCAGCTGGAAATGAACATGCGGGGCCCAGCCGCCGTTCTGCGTGGCATCCCCCAGCCGCGCAAAGGCCGCGCCCTGCGCCACCGGGTCGCCGGGTTTCAGGCGGTCACTGACTTCAGGGTCCAGATGGCCATAGAGGGTGTAGAACGGGTCGCCCCCGGGCGTTTCGTGGTGCAGGATCACCACGCCGCCATAATCCAGATGCGCATCCCGGTTTTCAACCGCCTCGACCCGGCCGCTCATCGGGGCATGCAGCACGGTTCCGGCAGGGGCAAAGACATCCACCGCCAGATGCACCGTGCGCCGATCCGAGGCTTTCCATGGCCCCTTGCGAAACCCCGGCTCGGCATAGATCAGGCGCGGTTCGTTGTAATACCCCAGCCAGAGGCCTTTGCCGAATTCCTCACCCACGCGTGCGGCTTCCTCCAGGGGCATGTGAAACGGGTTCTGCGGCCAGAGCGAGTTTTCCACTGACAGAGAGCCCATCTGTACATCGCTCAGATCCTGCCCGAACATCTGCGCGAAGTGGCCGCGATGATCCTGCAGATAGGCCTGTACCCGCTCGGCTCCCTTGGTCACCGGAAACCCGCAAGCCGCCCGCAACCGCGCCGACATCAGCCCGCCATTGACGGAAGCGTTTTCGAGAAACCGCCATGCGGGCACCTGCGAAATGGTGACGTACGGGTCGTCCGGATTGTCGACTGCCATCAGGGTCGAGTTCACCACCGACACCGCCAGCCGCATGCGCAGCAGGGGCCAGATCAGATCCACCTCTTCCGCCCGCAGGCGATTGGCCGCGTGATAACCACGGACCAAGGCCGCCAGCGCACGTTCGGGCTTGGGATTGTCCAGCACGATATAGGCCCCTGCAATGGCCAGATCACAGATGCGCGGGGCGGCGCACATGTCCCCCAGATCGATCAGCCCGGACACCGATTGCCGACCCAACTCGCCCTCGACCAGAATATTGTAGTCATTGGCATCGTTGTGAATGGCTTGCTTCGGCAACGCCTCCAACACATCTGAGATGCGGTCATAGCCCGCCACAATGCCCGCCAGCAGATCGCGCCGACCCGGGTCTGAAATCGCGTCCAACTGCTCGCCGATCCACCCGGCCTGCATCATGTCCCATTTGAACTCCGGCCGGTGAAGACCATCATGCGAAAACCCCTGCAGCGCCCGGTCGGTTGCGCCCAGAACGCGGCCCAGCTTCAGGATCAGTTCCTCACTTTTCGGCGCGGCCTTGGCGTAGCAGGTTCCCGGCAACCGTTCGAGCAGCCAGACCAACCGGGCTTCACCTGCCGCATCCGCAATCTCTGGCAACAGCGCACCGTCCAGATCGGGAATGACCTTGGGAAAGGGCAGGCCCGGAGCCTCGGACGCGATATGTTCCAGCGCCCGAATCTGTAGATCGACCAGCTCTGTCTCGCAGCCTGCACGCATGACCTTCAGAACATAGTCCTGCCCGTTGGTAGCCTGCGCCAGAAAGTTAAGGTCATATTCCCCGTCCAGCCGCGTCAGCTTGACGTCGAACCCCCAGTGCCCGCGCACGGCCCCGGCCCAGAATGCAGTCAAATCGCTCATATGTTTCCCTGTCCAGATGCCAAATGGATCCCCTTCATCTGGCCAAAAATATCCTCGGGGGGAATCGCGCCGTCAGGCGCGATGGGGGGCAGACAGCCCCCCTTTGCCGTCACCCTAACGCGATCCGGAACGATATGTTCCACCGTCCGCCAAAGCCAGCAATAGGGGAATGTACCATTCGGGGTTTCTCTCCGCTGTTCAGTGCAGAGAAAGCAAAGCTGGGCTTAAAGGGCAACCCCTATGCCTTACCGCCCAGATCCTGCAGGATGGGGCAATCCGGCCTGTCATCCCCTGCACAGGCGTCGATCAGATGGCCCAGCGTATCGCGCATGGCGTTGAGGTCGGCGATTTTGGCCTCGATCTGCGCCAGATGATCCTTTGCCACCTGTTTCACATCCGAACTGGCCCGGGTTTCATCCTCATAAAGCGCCAGCAGGGTGCGGCAGTCCTCGATGGTGAACCCAAGCGCGCGGGCGCGGCCCAGAAAGGTCAGCTTGTGCACGTCCTGCTCGCGAAACCAGCGATAGCCGTTGTCGTCGCGCAGGGGTTTGATCAGGTCGATATCCTCGTAGTAGCGGATCGTTTTGGCGGGCAGGCCGGTGCGGGTGGCGACATCTCCGATATTCATGCGGGGGCCTCCTCGGTTGCGGGCAGGGTGGTCTCGGCCGCGCTGGCGCGGACGCGGCGCAGGCGCAGGGCGTTGGTGACGACAAAGACGCTGGACAAGGCCATCGCACCGGCGGCCAGAGCGGGCGACAGCAGATGGCCGCCAAACGGATACAGAACCCCCGCCGCCACAGGGATCAGCAGTGTGTTGTAGCCAAAAGCCCAGCCGAGGTTCTGGCGGATGTTGCGCATGGTCCGGCGGCTGATTTCGACCGCATTTACCACGCCGCGCAGATCGCCCGACATCAGAACCACATCCGCCGTTTCGATGGCGACATCCGTGCCGGTGCCAATGGCAACGCCAATATCCGCCGCCGCCAGGGCAGGCGCGTCATTGATCCCGTCGCCGACAAAGGCCACCGTTCCGTATTGGGCGCGCAGGGCCTGAATAGCCTCCAGCTTGCCGTCCGGCAGCACCTCGGCAGTGACATGATCGATCCCCAGAGCGTCGGCCAAAGCGCGGGCGGTGCGGGCATTGTCGCCGGTGATCATCGCAAGCTTCACCCCCATCTGGTGCAACGCCGCCAAGGCCGCACGCGTGCCGGGCTTGACCGGGTCCGAGACGGCAAGACTCGCCGCCGCCTGGCCGTCTATGGCCATGAACAGAGGGGTCGCCCCTGCAGCGGCGCGGGCGTCTGCGTCAGCTTGCAGACCGGCGATATCGATCCCTTGCTGTTGCATCAGCTTGTGCGAGCCGATGAGGATGTCCTTGCCTTCGACCCGCCCTTGCAGGCCGAGGCCGGTCAGCGACTGAACCTGCGACACCACAGGCAGGTCCGGGGGACCGGCGCGGGTGATTGCGGTGGCGATGGGGTGTTCGGACCGCGCCTCAAGCGCGGCGGCCAGCCGCAGAACTTCGGCCCGGTCAAAACCGTTTGCCCGGGTCACATTGTCCAGTTCCGGGCGGCCCTGTGTCAGCGTGCCGGTCTTGTCCAGCGCGATGACCTGCGCTTGCTGCAATTGCTGCAGTGCGTCGCCCTTGCGGAACAGCACACCCAGCTCTGCCGCGCGGCCCGTGCCCACCATGATCGAGGTCGGAGTGGCCAGCCCCATGGCGCAGGGGCAGGCGATGATCAGGACCGAGACCCCGGCGACCAGCGCCAGCGGCAGGGCAGGGGCGGGCCCAAAGATCAGCCAGACAAGTACGGTCAGACCGGCCACCGCCATCACGGCCGGCACAAATCGGTAGGTGATCTTGTCGACCAGTCCCTGAATGGGCAGCTTCGCGCCCTGCGCCTGCTCGACCATCTGGATGACCTGCGCCAGCACGGTATCCGCGCCAACGCGGCTGGCTTGTACCCGCAAGGCCCCTGTGCCGTTCACGGTGCCACCGACGACCTGATCGCCTGTGGATTTGCCGACCGGCACGGGTTCACCCGTGATCATGCTTTCGTCGACGTAAGAGGTTCCGTCCAGAACCGCTCCGTCCACCGGCACCCGCTCACCCGGACGGATCTGCAGAATGTCGCCCACCGCGATTTCGGCGATTGCGCGGTCCACGGTTGCGCCATCCTGTTCGACGCGCGCCGTCTTGGGCTGCAGCCCGACCAGCTTGCGGATCGCAGCGCCGGTTTTGCCCTTGGCGCGCGCCTCCATCAGCCGTCCCAGAAGGATCAGAACGACGATGACGGCGGCGGCTTCGAAATACACATTCGCCGTGCCTGCGGGCAGCAGATCAGGGGCGAAGGTCGCCGTGACCGAATAGAAATAGGCCGCCCCGGTGCCCAAGGCGACCAGTGCATTCATATCGGGCGCAGCGCGCAGCAGCGCCGGAATGCCCTTGGCGTAAAACACCCGCCCCGGCCCGATCAGCAAGGCCGAGGTCAGCGCGAACTGGATCACCTGGCTGGTCTGCGCGCCGATGGTGGCATGCACCCAGTGATGAAACGCCGGGATCAGGTGCCCGCCCATTTCCAGAATGAAAACCGGCAGCGCCAGCGCCGCGGCCAATAGCGTCAAGCGGGTCAGGTGGCCGATTTCATCCGCCTTGGTATCGGGGTCTGCACCTGTCGCCCCAGCCGGCTGCGTGGGATAGCCGGACCGGGTCACAACCTGCGCCAGCGCTGCGGGATCGGTCGCACCGTCGATATACGTCACCGCTGCCGTTTTATTGGCAAGGTTCGCAGTGGCCTCGACCACGCCTGGGTTCGCTTTCAGCACCCGTTCGATTTTCGCGACGCATGAGGCGCAGTTCATGCCTTCGACCGCCAGAACGGCGTGTCGCGCGGCTGCCGGATGGCCTGCGGCCTTTAGCGCGTCGGTCAGCGCAGTTACAGGCCCGTCAAACGCGACCTGCGCGGTTTCGGTGGCAAAGTTGACCGCCGCGCTTTCCACGCCCGGAACGTCCCGCAATGCGGTTTCGACGCGGGCGACGCATGAGGCGCAGTGCATGCCTTCGATTCTAAGGTGATATGTCTGAGGGTCCGCCATCCGACTCGGTCCGGGCAATTTCGTTGCCCCTCAGATGGGGGTTCCAGTGACGGGAAGGTCAAGAGGGGTGCGTCAAAATTTCCGCACGGGCTCAGGTCGCCGGTTGCTGGCCAAGGCGTTCAGATGGGGTCGCCGATCAGTTGACCCTGCTGCGACCCGCCTTTGATGAATTTGGCGTAGGTTTGCGCCGACCCCATCCGTTCCTGATGCGCGCACTTTCGGGGTGAAGGTTACTTCAGCAAAAGCACGCGGCATGAGTGGTCCTTTCAGAGGCCCGGCGCTGGGCATCGCCTGTCGCCCTGACAAAGCAGGGCTGGGCGATCACCCTGCCGCGCTCAGATCAGCGCTGCGGCCAGAAGGGCGAGTGTCAGCAGGAAAGGCACGTATTGGGGCGAAAACGGGCTGGCGCGGCGTTGCATTTCTCGGCTCCTTTAGTGGACTGATCGGTAAACTTATCTCAGGGTGTACCGATCTGTCCGCCCAATCAATGAAAATGTGCAGCGGAACTGCCCAACACACGGGAAGGTGAGAATTGTTCCGAAGCGCGGCATGCAATTGTGGCAGTCAGATTGCATTCATGCACCGCAGGAATTATGTACCAATCAGTACACCTCGGAGGGGTTAATGCGTCCAAACAAACGGGATCAGCTGGTTCGGAAGGCTCTGGACGTGTTCTACCGGGACGGGTTTCACGCCACCGGCATGGACAAGCTTGTTGTGGAAACGGGTGTGTCCAAAACCTCAATGTACAAGCATTTCCGCACCAAAGAGGACCTGATCCTTGCAGTGTTGCGCCTGCGGGATGAAAGCTTTCGCGACTGGTTCCTGCAGCGCGTCGAAGAGATTGCCGACAGCCCGACAGACCAGTTGATCGCCGGATTCGACGTCATCCGCGAATGGTTCGAAGAAGACGGGTTTCGCGGCTGCATCTTTGTCAAGGCAGGCGCGGAATATCAGAACCCCGATCATCCCATCCACATTCAGGCGGCCGAGAATAAGCGCCTGGTGCTGGATTATTTCACGACCCTGGCCTGCAAAGCCGGCGCGCGCGAGCCTGAAAAGCTGGCCCGACAGGTGCAGTTGCTGCAGGAAGGGGCCATCGTGTCCGCGGTGATGCTGAAGAATTGCGAGTCCGCCACTGACGGGAAAGAGGCGGCAAGGGCGCTGATCACGGCGGCGCTCGACTGATCGGCAGCGGCTAACGCATTGATGACAAGAAACGTTGCGTAGCGCAGGGCGGGAACGCCGCGTCACCCGGATTGGCAGGGATCAAATCCGAAGATAGCTTTTCCGTAACAACAGTTTCGGAGAGCCCTTCATGTCGCTTTTTACCTCTACCGCCGCCTGGGTCACAGATGAACACCGGATGTTTGCCGAAATGGCAGGCCGGTTCATGGATGATGAGCTGACCCCCAATATCGAGCGCTGGGTCGACAATGGCGTCGTGGATCGCGATTTCTGGACCAAGGCAGGGGAAACCGGGCTTATGGCCGGGGCGATCCCCGAAGAATATGGCGGGGTCGGCGGCGGCATGGGGTTCGACTCGGTCACGATCTACGAACAGGCCGCGCGGGGGGATGCCGGGTGGGGCTATGGCATCCAGTCCATCGTGACCCATTACATCACTGCCTATGGCAGCGAGGATCAAAAGCGGAGCTGGCTGCCGAAACTGGCCTCGGGTCAGATGGTCGGGGCGCTGGCCATGACCGAACCCGGCACCGGATCGGACGTGCAGGCGGTGCGCACGACGGCGGACCGTGATGGCAATTCCTACCGGCTGAACGGGTCTAAGATTTTCATCACCAATGGCCAGACGGCGGATCTGATCATCGTGGCCGCGAAAACGGATAAGTCACTGGGCGCGAAAGGCGTATCCCTGATCGCTGTGGAGACCGAAGGCGCGGACGGGTTTCGCCGGGGGCGGAACCTCAAGAAGCTGGGGATGAAGGGCAACGACACGGCCGAGCTGTTCTTCGAGGACGTCAAAGTGCCGATGACCAACCTGCTGGGCCCCGAGGAAGGGCAGGGGTTCTACCAGTTGATGAAACAACTGCCGTGGGAGCGTCTGACCATCGGATTGATGGCGCTGGGCGCCATCGATTTCGCCATCGCCGAGACGGTCAAATACGTGCAGGAGCGCAAGGCCTTCGGGCAACGGGTCATGGATTTTCAGAACACCCGGTTCAAGCTGGCGGAATGCAAGACCAAGGCCGAGGTTCTGCGCAGCTTCGTCAACGATTGCATCGGCAAGCTTGAGGCGGGCGAACTGGACGCAGCCACCGCGTCGATGGTCAAATACTGGGGCTCGGACGTGCAGAACGAGATTGTGCATGAATGCCTGCAATTGTTTGGCGGCTATGGCTTCATGATGGAATACCCGATTGCCCGCCTTTACGCGGATGCGCGGGTGCAAATGATCTATGGCGGCACCAACGAAGTGATGAAGGAACTGATCGCGCGGTCGATTGACGTCTGAAACGGGCGCTCCCGCACCTGCCCGGCCCCCAGCCGTCCGCAAGACGCAAGGCCGAAGGCCGCGCAGTTTTCGCACTATGAGGACAGCTGTTCTTCCAGCCAGACCCGAAACGATTTCAGCGGTTCCGTCTCTGCCCGCCCGGTCGGCCAGACGAGGTAATAGTCGCCCAGACTGACCTCTGGCCCATCGCAGGCCGGCACAAGCCGACCGTTCTGCAGGTCTTCGGCCACCAGATACCCGGGCAGCAACCCCACACCCAGCCCATGAATGGTGGCCTGGATCATGGTCGAGAACTGGTCGAACATCATGCCGCGCTGCCCGCTGGCCGGGTGTCCTTGGGCGGCGAACCACCGGTCCCAGCCATCCGGGCGCGTTTCGAGATGCAGCAGAGGGGCCTGTGTCAGCCACTCGATGCCTGAGGGCTGGTCCGGCAAAAGTTCCGGCGCGCAGACCGGAAGCACCTCTTCCTGCATGATCTTCATGTAGTTCACGCCGCTCCAGTTCTTCTGGCCGAAATGGATCGCGGCGTCGAAGGGCTCGGTGTCAAAGTCGAACGGCTTCAGGCGCGTGTTCAGAATGACGGTCACTTCCGGGTGGCGGCGAGCGAAATCCTGCAGCCTCGGCGCCAGCCAATGCATCCCGAAGGCCGGTAGGATCGACAGATGCAGGGACCCGCCGGTGGGGTTCGCCTTCAGCTTCAGCGAGGCCTGCGCCAGTTGCTGCAGTGCCGCGCGCGCCGTCTGGACATAATCCTTGGCCGCAGGGGTCAGCTGCAGCCGCATCTGCGTGCGCTGGATAAGATCGACGCCCAGCTGTTCCTCCATCGCCTTCAACTGACGGCTGATCGCGCTTTGCGTCAGCGACAGTTCCTCGGCGGCGGCCGAGGCGCTGCCGAGCCTGTCCACCGCTTCGAGCGCCAGCAGGGACGATATGGATGGCAGAAAACGGCGGGGCGCGATCATATGACATTTCCTCATACCTTTGCTTCTGATTATCACTGGCTTTTTCCCTGCGCCAGCGGGATACAGGGGGTGTTTGGTGCAGGGATGCGCCCACATATCGGGCATGCCCCACCCCGTTTGAAAAAGGCCAGACTATGGACCGCGCCCAGATCGTTCATGAAAACTTCCTGTCTCGTGTGGCAAACCGCGACTTTCCGGACGGGCGGCCGCCATGTGAGGGCCTGAGGGATACGGATGCCGTGTCCCTGTTCCGGTCGCAGGTTCTGAGCCGGGCGCTGGACCGCACAAGCCGGGCGATGCAAAAGGCGGGGCAGGGGTTCTACACCATCGGATCGTCGGGGCACGAAGGCATGGCCGCCGTCGCCCATGCCCTGCGCCCGACCGATATCGCCTTTCTGCATTACCGCGACGCCGCGTTTCAGATCGCGCGGGCCGAGCAGGTGCCGGGCCAGCAGATCGCCTGGGATATGCTGCTGAGCTTCGCCTGTTCCAGCGAGGACCCGACTTCGGGCGGGCGGCATAAGGTGCTGGGGTCGAAAGCGCTGAATATTCCGCCGCAAACCTCGACCATCGCCAGCCATCTGCCCAAGGCCGTCGGGGCCGCTTATTCGCTGGGGGCTGCGCGCAGGCATGATCCCGAACATCGGGAACTGCCCTTGGACGGGATCGCCATGTGCTCGTTCGGGGATGCCTCGGCCAACCACTCGACCGCGCAGGGGGCGATCAACACGGCGGGTTGGACCAGCGTGCAGTCCACGCCTTTGCCGCTGTTGTTCGTGTGCGAGGATAACGGCATCGGCATTTCGGTCAAAACGCCCACGGGTTGGATTCAGGCCTCGATGGAGCATCGTCCGGGGATCAAGTATTTTCAGGCCAACGGGCTGGATATCTATGAGACATACGCTGTGGCGCAAGAGGCGGCCGATTATGTCCGCACGCGCCGCAAACCGGCCTTTCTGCATCTGAAAACCGTGCGTCTTTATGGGCATGCCGGGGCGGATGTGCCCACAACCTATCTGAGCAAGGCCGAACTCGAAGCCGATGAGGCCAACGATCCGCTGCTGCATTCGGTCCGTTTGCTGGATCACGCCGGGGCGTTGCCCCCGGATGCGGCGCTGAGGATCTATCAGGACACCTGCGCCCGCACCGACCGCATCGCTGCCGAGGCCGCGACCCGCCCGCATCTGGCAAACGCGGCAGAGGTGATGGCCAGCCTGATCCCGCCCAGGCGCGCCTGCAAGCCGACAAACGGGCCGACCGCCGACGCCCGCGCCACCGCTTTCGGTGGTGACATGCGGGCCATGCAGGACCCGCAGCCCCTGAGCCGCCTGATCAACTGGGCGCTGACCGATCTGATGTTAGAGCATGGTGAAATCGTCTGTATGGGCGAAGACGTGGGCCGCAAAGGGGGCGTCTATGGCGTGACCCAGAAACTGCAGCAGCGTTTTGGCCCGGACCGGGTGATCGACACTTTGCTGGATGAACAGTCCATTCTGGGGTTGGCCATCGGCATGGGCCATAATGGATTTGTGCCGATCCCGGAAATCCAGTTCCTCGCCTATCTGCACAATGCCGAAGATCAGATCAGGGGTGAGGCGGCGACGCTGCCGTTTTTCTCGAACGGCCAATTCACCAATCCGATGGTGCTGCGGATCGCGGGCCTTGGGTATCAAAAAGGCTTTGGCGGGCATTTTCACAATGACAACTCGCTGGCAGTTCTGCGCGACATTCCGGGGGTGATCATTGCCTGCCCCTCGACCGGTGCGGATGCGGCGCAGATGCTGCGCGAATGCGTGCGGCTGGCGCGGGAAGAACAGCGGGTGGTGGTGTTTCTGGAGCCCATCGCGCTCTATCCCATGCGCGATCTGCATCAGGCGCAGGATGGGGGGTGGATGACGACCTATCCCTCTCCGGACCAGCGGATCGCGTTGGGTGAGGTCGGGGTGCATGGCGATGGCGACGATCTGGCCGTCGTGACCTATGGCAACGGCCATTATCTGTCGCACCAGGCACTGCCCGAGCTGCAGGCGGCAGGCATCAAGACCCGCATCATCGATTTGCGCTGGCTGGCACCGCTGCCGGCCCAAGCGCTGCTTGAGGCGACGCACGGCTGCAAACATGTGCTGATCGTCGACGAATGCCGCCGCACCGGCAGCCAGTCCGAAGCGCTGATGACTTTCTTCGACGAAGAAAGTCCCGCCACCCCGACTGCCCGCGTGGTGGCTGAGGACTGTTTCATCCCAACCGGGCCTGCCTATGCCGCGCCTTTGCCCTCGAAAGACGGTATCGTCGCTGCCGCATTGCAACTAACCGGAGCCAGCACATGACCCGTACCGCCGTCGTGATTTGCCCCGGTCGGGGCACCTATAACAAGCCCGAACTGGGCTATCTGCATTGGCACCACGCGGACCAATTGCCGATGTTCCGCGCCTTCGACGCCATTCGGGAAGAAACCGGGCAAGAACCCGTGACGGCGCTGGATGCCGCAGATCGCCATTCGGTCGGGAAATACTCGCGCGGCGATGTCGCCTCACCCCTGATTTATGCCGCATCGCTGGCCGATGCGCAGGCGCTGGCCGAGGATATCGAGGTGGTCGCCGTCACCGGGAACTCGATGGGCTGGTACATCGCGCTGGCCGTGGCCGGGGCGTTGAGTGCGGAAAACGGGTTCCGGGTTGTGAATACGATGGGAACCCTGATGCAGCAGCATCTGATCGGCGGCCAACTGGTCTATCCCTTTACCGACGACACCTGGGTCAACGATCCCGGTCGGAAACAGGCACTGATACAGGACGTTGCGCGCATCGACGCGACCGAGGGGCAGGATCTGGCCCTGTCGATCGATTTGGGCGGCATGCTGGTTCTGGCCGGAAACGATGCCGGGCTGGCCGCGTTCGAGGCGTCTCAGCCCGTGGTTCAGGACCGTTTTCCCATGCGCCTGCCCAACCACGCCGCGTTCCACACCCGGCTGCAGGCCCCCGTGGCGGCGGAAGGCCGGGCGCAACTGGCGGCGGGTCTGTTCGGACAGCCCCGCCATCCGATGATCGACGGGCGGGGCAAAATCTGGTGGCCGGACGCAACCGACACGGATGCGCTGTGGGATTACACGCTGGGCCATCAGGTGACGGAGCCCTATGATTTCACCCGCGCCGTGCAAACGGCGGCGCGCGAGTTTGCGCCGGACCTTTTCATCGTGACCGGTCCGGGCGCGACCCTTGGCGGGGCAGTTGCGCAGTCGCTGGTTCTGGCCCAGTGGCGCGGCATGACGGACAAGGCCGCGTTTGCAGCGCAGCAGGAGACCGCGCCCCTGCTGGTCGCCATGGGCCGCGACGACCAAAGGGCGCTTGTGACCGGATAGCCGGTCAGACCGCGCGGGTGATGCCGCCGTCCACCCGAATGTTCTGCCCGGTGATGTAGCCGCCGCCGTCCGAGGCCAGCAGGGAAATGACCGAGGCGATCTCGTCATAACTTCTTCCATAGCGACCCATCGGGATGCGCAACCGGAATTCCTCTTTCTCGGGCAGGCTGTCGATGAAGCCGGGCAGCACGTTGTTCATGCGGATGTTGTCGCCCGCGTATTTGTCCGAGAACAGCTTGGTAAAGGCGGCCAGTCCTGCGCGGAACACACCGGATGTGGGGAAAACCGGGTCCGGTTCGAAGGCGGCGAAGGTCGAGATGTTGATGATGGCCCCGCCACCTTGCGCCTGCATGATCGGCGTGACCAGCCGGGTCGGGCGGACGGCGTTCAGGAAATAGACATCCATGCCGGTGTGCCAGTCGTCGTCGCTCAGTTCCAGAACCGGGGCGCGGGGGCCGTGCCCGGCGGAATTGACCAGCACATCGATCCGCCCCCAATGGGCCATTGCCGCATCCACCAGCCTTTGCAGATCACCGTTCGACTGGTTCGATCCGGTGATGCCAACGCCGCCCAGTTCGCGGGCCAGTGCCTCACCCTTTCCGGATGAGGACAATATCCCCACCTTGAACCCGTCTGCCGCCAGCCGCCGGGCCGCATCCGCGCCCATCCCGCTGCCACCCGCCGTTATCAGCGCCACCTTGTCTGCCATCTTTCCAATCTCCGTTTCCAGTCTGCGGACAACATGGCGCCAGAGCCGGAATTTGACCAATCAGTTCTTCTGCCCTTATGCTGTAGAAAATCTACTGAGTAGCGCCATGCCCGCCCTTCCCCCGCTCAACGCCCTGCGCGCTTTCGAGGCGTCCGCCCGGCACCTGAATTTCCGCCTTGCTGCCGAGGAGCTGGGTGTAACCCAAGGCGCCGTCGCCCAGCAGGTGCGCGGGCTTGAGGCGCGATTGGGCGCACCGCTGTTCGACCGCCTGCCGCGCGGGTTGCGCCTGACCGAGGCAGGGCGGCGCTTTCATGCCCCGCTGCGCCGCGCCTTTCGCCTGATCGAAGGGGCTGTCGGAGAGTTCTCGGGCCTGCGCCAGATAGTGATTTCCGTCACCCCGAGCTTTGCCTCGAAATGGCTGGTCCCGCGCTTGCACGAATTCACCACCCGGCACCCCGATATTGAAGTGCGTGTGGACGCGCGCGAAGCGCTGGCGGATTTCAACCGGGACGGGGTCGACATCGCCGTACGTCAAAGCCGCAGGCCTATTGCGGCAGGTTTGCAGGCCCAGCCGCTGTTCTCGACCGAGTTCATGGTGGTTTGCGCGCCTGATCTGGCGGCGCAGGTCTCGGGCCCTGCTGACCTGATGCCGCATGTGTTGCTCAGCGACTCTCATGGGCTTTGGCCTTTGTTTCTTGAACATGCAGGGGTGACGGGCAAGCCGCGCATGATGACGTTCAACCAGACCGGACTGGCGATTGATGCCGCTGTTTCGGGGCAAGGCTTTGCGCTGGCCAATGCTGCCCTCGTGGCGTCGGAACTGGAGAGCGGGCGGTTGGTCAGGCCGTTCGATCAGGTTCTGGTCGATGATCTGGGCTTTTACGTGGTCGCGCCTAGGAAACCTCGCCATCCCGAACTTGTCGGGAAGATGCGGGACTGGCTGCTATCCCAGGCCTGAAGGCGGCACAAAATCAGTAATTAACTGAAATCACTGCACGACGGTCCCGTCGCGTTTTTTGTGAATGGATTTGCTCAGCACGGCAGGTTAGGGGATTAGGAAGGACAGGAGGCGCAGGATGGGGATCCGCTTTTTCTCGGACAAGAACCGCCCGGTTCATATGGGGCCATACCCGTTGGAACGTTTGGCGCGGCAGGATCATCTGCCTGATCTGTCCGGCGTGCCCGCGATGCCGGTGCTCAGCTTTCACAGGCCCGACCGACCCGAAAGCATCGTGAACGCGATGGGAGAGTTTCAGGCCATGCTGGACACGATCCGGGACGGGCTCGTGAACCCTGTGGCGTCCGAGATTCCGTCTGACCCGCAAGAGCGCGCCAACCATCTGAAAGCGTTCGGCTATTTCAACGACGCCTCGATGATGGGCTGCGGCCCCCTGCCGCCCGAGGCTCTGCTGGATCAGCCGCGCCGCAACCCCGATATCGACCGGCTGGCCCATGCCCTGCGTACGCGGCAGACCAAAACGCTGGCCTCGGGCATCGACCTGATCATGGCCGATCTGAAGGATAGTATGGAGGCGACACCCGGACCGCTGGATGCGCATCGCCATGCCATTGTCTTCCTCTATGAACACAACCGCGATCCCGATCCGGATGAACCCGGCGCGGAGTGGATTTTGGATGCGCAGGACCACCGGGCCTGTCTGCTGGCCTCGGAAAACGCTGTGGTGATTGCCAATTACATCCGCCTGCTGGGCTTTGATGCGCGGGCGCATACGGCCATGTCCTCGGATGTTGATCTGGGCAAACTCGCCGTGGCGGCGGGGTTGGCCTCGGTCGAAATAGGCCAGCTTGTCGCGCCGTGGCTGGGATCGCGGTTTGGGCTGGCGGCCGTCACCACTGAGATGCCGATTGCCCATGACGGGCCGCTGCAGCCACTGGCGCAGCAGCCGTGGTTTCGGACACAAGGCCCGGCGTGGTGGCTTGGGGCGGGGTTCGCCAAGAACGCGCTGAACCGCGATCCTTATGCGAAACGGCGCTATGTGGACGGGGCGCATCCGTTTGAAACCCTCAATCGCGTGGAGGATCCGACCACCTATATCGACGAAGAAAATGTCGCCCGGGTGCCCAAACGGGCCGACATGTTCGCGCGGGCGCAGTTTGGCGATATGGGCAAGAACCTGCAGGATGCGGCGAAGGGCGGGCATTACGTCCGCAAATCCGCCCCGAGTTTCGCGCAACGGCGCGCGTTGGGGGCGTTTGTGCTGCTGCAGGATGGGGAAATCGCGGATGTCGCCAAACCCACTGATGCAGCCCGCAACGCCGCCAATATCAAGGCAGCGACGTATTTTCTTGGGGTCGATGCGGTGGGCCTGAGCCGCTGTCCAGACTGGGCGTGGTATTCCCATGATGCGACGGGCGAGGAGATCATTCCGCCCCACGATCAGGCCGTCAGCATGATCATTGATCAGGGCTACGAGACGATGGAGGGTGCCAGCGGCGACGACTGGATCAGCGTCGCCCAGTCGATGCGCGCCTATCTGCGGTTTTCCCTGCTGGGCGGTGTGATCGCGCAGCAGATCCGCAACCTCGGCTACAAGGCCAAGGCGCACACGGTGATGGATGGCGAGGTGCTGCAGCCGCCGCTGTTGCTGCTGTCGGGGCTGGGCGAGGTCAGCCGGATCGGCGAGGTCATCCTGAACCCCTATCTGGGCCCGCGCCTGAAGTCGGGCGTGGTGACAACCGATATGCCGATGGCGCATGACAAGCCCATCGATTTCGGCCTGCAGCGCTTTTGCGAGGCCTGTAACAAATGCGCCCGCGAATGCCCCTCGGGCGCGATCACCGCCGGGCCGAAGCTGATGTTCAACGGCTATGAAATCTGGAAATCCGACAGCCAGAAATGCGCCACCTACCGGGTGACCACGCCCGGCGGCGCGATGTGCGGGCGGTGCATGAAAACCTGCCCGTGGAATCTGGAGGGGATCTTCAAGGAACGCCCCTTCCGCTGGGCCGCGATGAACATACCCTCGGCGGCCCCTGCACTGGCCAAGCTGGACGATGCGGTGGGCAATGGCGGGCTGAACGACACCAAGAAATGGTGGTGGGATATCGAGTTGCAGGCGGACGGGGCCTATCGCCCTTCGGAACACGCGCTGAACCGGCGCGACCTGCAAACCGATCTGGACCTGAAATACGAGGATCAGACGCTGGCCGTCTATCCCGCCCCGCTTGCGCCGCACCCCTGGCCTTATCCCTTTGCGATGGACCGCGAAGCCGGGATCGCCGCCTATGAGGCGATGGTAACGGCGGATGACTACAAGGCCCGCAAGGCGGCGGGCGACATGTCCGTCATTCACCGCTACCAGATCGCGGGAGACGCGCCGGTGATGCGGGTGGAACTGACCAGCGTCGACAAGATGACCGCGGATGTCAGCAAGTACGAATTCTCGACGCTGGATGGCGCGCCGCTGCCGGAATGGACTGCGGGCGCGCATCTGGACGTGCTGGTCGCGCCTGAGTTCCTGCGGCAATATTCGATGTCTGGCGACCCGTCCGACCGCGCCACCTATCAAATTGGCGTGCTGCGCGAGGATGAAGGGCGCGGAGGCTCGGCCCTGCTGCATCGCATCTTCAGCGAAGGGCGCAAGGTGTTCATCTCGAAACCGATCAATCTTTTCGAACTGGATGAGACCGCGACCAAGACCTTCCTGATGGGCGGCGGCATCGGGATCACGCCGATGATCGCTTTTGCGCACCGGTTGCACGCTTTGGGCAAACCGTTTGCACTGCACTACTCCGCCAGCTCCCGCGCAGGGGCCGGGTATCTGGATGATCTCGCCGCGATGCCGTGGGCGGACCATGTGCATTATCATTTCTCGGACGAAGGCACGCGGGCCGATCTGGATGCGATCCTTTCGGGCTATCAGGATGGCTGGCACGTCTACACCTGCGGACCCGACCGCTATATGGACGGCGTCATACAGGCGGCGGAACAGCAGGGATTCCCGGAAGAGGCGCGGCATCTGGAGTATTTCTCGGTCCCCGAACAGCCCGACTACGTAAACCATCCCTTTACCCTGAGACTGGCGAAATCGGGCCGCGACCTGACCGTCCCCGCCGACAAGGACGCCGCGCAGGTGCTGAACGAAGCAGGCATTCACGTGGATGTGAAATGCTCGGACGGGATCTGCGGCGTGTGCAAATGCGGCGTGATCTCGGGCGAGATCGAGCACCGCGATTTCGTGCTGTCCAACAAACAACGCGAGAGCGCTATCATCCTGTGCCAAAGCCGGGCCGCGCAACCGGGCGGTGTGGTCGAGATCGATCTGTGATGCAAAGTCTGGAAACGACATTTTGAATCGCAAAAATTGGTCGTTCCAGCCATGGACGCCGCCTGCATGCTGCACTAACGTCCCCTGCGAACCCCAATAAACCCTGATCAACAGGTGCGAGGTATTTTCATGGAGTATCACAGCCCCGCCAGCTTTGCCGAGGCGTCGGCACTGGCTGCAAACGCAACGGGCATCACCCGGTTTCTGGCCGGTGGAACGGATGTGCTGGTGCAGTTGCGCTCGGATCTGGTGACGCCCGATACGCTGATCGACATCAAGAAGATCGACGGCGTCAGCGACATCACCCGCAATGCCGATGGCAGCTGGACGCTGGGCGTTGCCGCCACCGGTGCCGAGATGAGCGAACACGCTGAATTGGGCCGCGAGTGGCCCGGTGTGGTCGAGGCGATGGACCTGATCGGTTCGACTCAGGTACAGGGTCGCGCGACGTTGACCGGCAACCTGTGCAACGGCTCTCCGGCGGCGGATTCGGTGCCTGCGATGGTTGCAGCTGGTGTGACCGTCACCGTGACCGGCCCGGATGGCGACCGCGAGGTGGCCGTCGAAGATATTCCAACCGGGCCGGGCAAGACCTCGCTGGCCAAGGGCGAAGTGATTTCGGCGGTCAACATCCCTGCGCGCGGCGACAATGCGGGCGACGCCTATCTGCGCTTCATTCCGCGTACCGAGATGGACATCGCCGTGGTCGGCGTCGGCGTCAGCCTGCGGCTGGACGGGGATACGGTCACCGAGGCGCGCGTCTCGTTGGGGGCCGTCGCCCCGACCGTGCTGCTGGTCGAAGACTGCGCCAAAGCCATCATCGGCAGCACGCTGGACGATGCCGCGCTGGAGGCGCTGGCGACAGCGGCCTCGGCCGCCTGTAACCCGATCGACGACAAGCGCGGCACCATCGCGTTCCGCACCGAGGTCGCTGGCGTTCTGGTCAAGCGCGCCGCCAAAATCGCCTATGCCCGCGCGAAGGGAGAACACGTATGAGCAAGTTCCACGTATCCACCACCGTCAACGGGGACGCGGTCGAATACCTGTGCGACCCGCGCGAAACCCTGCTGGACTGTCTGCGCGACAAGCTGAACCTGACCGGCGCGAAAGAGGGCTGCGGCACCGGCGATTGCGGCGCGTGCTCGGTCACCGTTGATGGCCGTCTGGTCTGCTCCTGCCTGATGCTGGGGGTCGAGGCGGATGGCAAGACCATCGAGACCGTCGAGGGAATCGCGGACGGTGACATTCTGCATCCGCTGCAGAAAAAGTTCATCGAACATGCCGCCCTTCAATGCGGCATCTGCACGCCGGGCATTCTGGTGGCCGCAAAGTCGCTGCTGGAGAAGAACCCCAACCCGACCGAGGAAGAAACCCGGTACTGGCTGGCAGGCAATCTGTGCCGCTGCACCGGTTATGACAAGATCATTCGCGCCGTGATGGAAACGGCGGAAGACCTGCGGGAGGCTTCGTAATGGCACTGGACGACCGTAAATCGGAATTCACTTTTGTCGGCACCCGCCCGAACCGCCCTGACGGTTTGGACAAGGTCACAGGCCGCGCCAAGTTCGGCGCTGATATGTCAGCCCCCGGCATGCTGCACGGCGCAATTCTGCGCTCGCCCCATGCCCACGCCCGGATCGTCAGGATCGACGCGTCCCGGGCCGAGGCGATGAAGGACGTCAAAGCCGTGGTGACACGCGCGGATTTCGCCGATGTCCCGTTCAAGCCCGGTCTGGAGGGCGAGTTTTACAACGTTCTGGAAAACGTCATGGCGGGCGAAAAGGCCCTCTATGATGGCCACGCGGTGGCGGCTGTGGCGGCCACGTCGGCGCTGGCAGCGCGCGATGCGCTCAAGCTGATCGAAGTGGAATACGAGGTCCTGCCCCATGTCACCGACGTGGACAAGGCGATGGCTCCGGATGCCCCCGTGATCCGCGAAGGCGCTGCGGACTATTCCGTGCCCGAAGGAATGCACCCAAACGTCGTGCGCTACCACGAAAGCGGCCACGGCGATGTCGAGGCCGGGTTTGCCGAGGCCGATCTGGTCATGGAAGACAGCTTTGTCACTGAGGCGACCCATCAGGGTTACATCGAACCGCATGCCTGTCTGGCGATGCTGGGAAATGACGGCAAGGGAGAGCTCTGGTGCACCACCCAGGGCCATTGGATTGCGCAGAAAACCTGTGCGGCCCTGCTGGGCATCGAAACCTCGCAGCTGCGCGTCACCGCATCCGAGATTGGTGGCGGTTTCGGGGGCAAGACGACCGTTTTCATCGAACCCGTCGCACTGGCGCTGAGCCGCAAGGCCAATCGTCCGGTCAAGCTGGTGATGTCGCGGTCCGAGGTGTTCCGGGCCACGGGCCCAACCGCCTCGGCCTCGATGGACATCAAGATCGGCATGAAAAAGGACGGCACGATCACCGCCGCGCGGGGCGAATTCCGCCTGCAGGGCGGGGCGTTCCCCGGGGCTCCGGGCGACATGACGGCGATGTGCGCTTTTGCGGCGTACAACCTGACCAACGTCAAGCAGATCGGCTATGACGTCATGGCCAACCGTCCCAAGCAAGCCGCCTATCGCGCGCCGGGCGCGCCGATGGGGGCCTTTGCGGTCGAGTCGGTGATTGACGAGATGTGCAAGAAGCTGGGGCTTGATCCCATTGACGTGCGCCTAAAAAACGCGGCGCACGAAGGCACCAGGGCCAGTTACGGCCCGCGCTACGAACGCATCGGTCTGGTCGAAACGTTGGAAGCTGCCAAGGCGCACCCGCATTACTCGGCCCCGCTGAAACCGGGGCAGGGGCGCGGGATCGCCTGCGGGTTCTGGTTCAACCACGGCGGCGAAACCTCGGTGACGCTGGCGCTGTCCGAGGATGGCTCGGCGCAGGTGATGGTCGGCACGCCCGACATTGGCGGCTCACGCGCGTCAATGGCGCTGATGGCGGCCGAGGTGCTGGGCATTCCCTACGAGAACATCCGCGTGACCATCGCCGACACCGCCTCGCTGGGTTATAACGATGTCAGCCACGGCTCGCGCGTGACCTATGCCAGCGGTCTTGCCACCATCAAGGCGGCGCGTCACGCGGTTGAGAAGCTGTGCGAACGGGCGGCGGCCAGTTGGGGCATCCCGGTCGATGCGGTGAAATGGGAAAACGGCTGCGCGGTGCCCTCGGGGCCGAATGCGGGCGACTTTGATCCCCGTCCGCTGGCCGATATCACCGCCCATATGGGCGCGACCGGCGGCCCGATCTCGGGCCATTTCGAAGCCACTCCGGAAGGCGCGGGCGTATCCTTTGGCACCCATATCGTCGATGCCGAGGTCGACCCGGAAACCGGCAAGACCAGCATCACCCGCTATACGGTCATTCAGGACGCCGGCAAGGCGATCCACCCGACCTATGTGGAAGGCCAGTATCAGGGCGGCGCCGCGCAGGGCATCGGCTGGGCGCTGAACGAGGAATATATCTATGGCGAGGATGGCCGTCTGCAGAACTCGATCTTTCTCGACTACCGCATCCCGGTGGCCAGCGACTTGCCGATGATCGACACAGTGATCGTCGAAGTTCCCAACCCCGGCCACCCGTTTGGTGTGCGCGGCGTGGGCGAAACGGGCATCGTGCCGCCGCTTGCCGCCATCGCCAACGCGGTCTCGCATGCGGCGGGCGTGCGGATGAAGGAACTGCCAATGTCGCCGCCGCGCATTCTGGCGGCGCTCAAGGATAATGGTTGAGGTCCACCTCTGGTCCGGTCTCCGGTCTTTGACCGGGGGCCAGCAGGTGGTGGAGGTTGAGGCCAAGACCACCGGCGAACTGCTGCGCGCCCTCGTGCGTGCGCATCCGCAATTGCAAGGGCCGATTGATGCGGGCGTGTCCGTCGCTATCGACGGGCGCGTCATCGCCACGGGCTTGACCGAACCGATCCCCGAAGGCAGTGAAGTCTATCTGATGCAGCGCTTGCGGGGCGGTTAACGGGGCGACCACGGCGCGCGCCCGACCATACGGTCGGCCTCGGCCGTGATATCGTTCATGTGGTGCTCAAGGCTTTGGCGCAGCGCCTCGATTTCCTCTTCACTGGCCTTGCGCGGTACGGTTTCGGTCCACTCGCAGCACAGGAACACACCCTCATTCCGCCAGGGTCGCGGCATCAGCAGGCGGTCCCAGGTGCCCGCTTCGCGCCCATGCCTGGCCGAAAAGGTGATCCCGAACACCCGCTTGCCCGAGGTTCGCGCCCAGACCAAAGGCACGGTCGACAGCACCCGTTCCGGCCCGCGCGGCCCGTCGGCGGCGATGCCGATGGAAATACCCTGTTTCATCTTCCCCAGCACCTGCCGCGACAGGGCCACGTGGCGGGTTTTGCTGGCCATGGCGATGGTATCCATGCCGAACAGCTTCTGCACGCGCCCCACCATGCTGCCCGCCCGTGCCGAGGAGGTGATCGAACAGATACGCCCCCTGTCCAGCGGGAAGAAATACGGGGATTGCGCCAACCTTTGGTGCCACAGAACGACAATCACCGGCTCACCTTGTTCGACCAGCCGATCCAGTTCCTCATACCCGATGCGTTGCCAGCGGGTATTGCGGTTGACCATCCGGATGTAGCTGGCAATCCGCCGCGCGGTCCAGTTCAGGACGGCTTCGCTGTCTGCAATCTTTTTGCGTATGCTCACCCGAGGTTCCTTGTGATGACAGAAACTTGTCTTAACCGACTGCGCGCCATGCGCAACTTGTTTGTCCCCGGAGCCGCCGCACAGGAATTTAAAAAAGCCTCTTGAGTCCGCCGCGCCGCTGGCATATCTGGGGGCTCACCACAGGGGTATAGCTCAGTTGGTAGAGCGACGGTCTCCAAAACCGTAGGTCGCGGGTTCGAACCCTGCTGCCCCTGCCATTAAAATCAATGACTTAAACAACAATGACGCTCCCAGTGCCCTAAATTTTGTGCGTTTTTTTGTGCGTTTTTCTGAAAAAGTGTGTGAATCGGGCCGAAACTCATGGACTTGGCGTCGGACTCCTGGCTCTGCCCAGCACCAAGGGTGTGCCATTGCTTTAACTGCAACAACGGCCCAAACGCGAAGGCTCTAGCTTCACCGAATTCAAACGACGCCTCAAATCTAACGATCCCGTTTGCATTAGCTGCAGGTGCGAAACAACCGACACCGCCATATGGTTTGTAGGTCAGCGAAAACGGGTGACGAAACTACCGGCTCAAATCTGGTCTGCGAGTTAAGCCAAGGTCGGCTCAGCGGACAAAGCGGTCACAGCGCGATACAAAGATAGGATTGGGTTCGCTCTAGGTGGGCTTTCGGCAGATAATCTGAACTGGATGCGTCCTTCGCTCCTCAATATTGCGCGCGGCGTTTCTGACAATCTGCGGGGCCAATTTCCCGAGTAAGATGTGGACACCGAAAGTTGGCGCTTCGCCTTTCTCAGTAAGTTCAATGGCTCGCAGATATCCTTGGAGATACTTTTCGCCGGTATCGGTGACTTGTACGTCCGCGAAACCTAGTCCCTTTAGCATTTCGACAGTTTCTGCGGGTCGCATTAGATAAGCCCCGCTTCCGTCTTCTGACCAAGGCACAGGATGATGCGGATCACCGACCTCACCCAATCCGTGTTCGGTCAACGCGAAGAAAGCTCCCGGCTTGAGAACGCGGTACGCTTCGCCGAAAAAAGTGGCGCGATCCGGAACATTCATCGTGACGTGTTGAGCATACCCACCATCAAATGTTTCGTCTGCATAGGGCAATTTTTGCCCGGCGCCGTGTACGATCTTCACGTCTTCTTGCATACCAACAAGCTGGGATAGCTTATTTCCCGCGTCAACGAAGGGTGCGGTGATATCAAGGCCTGCAACCTTGCATCCGAAGCGTTTGGCAAGATATCTTGCTGGTCCACCAATCCCACAGCCGATGTCGACCAGATACTGGTCTGCCTCGATTGGAAGAGTGTCCGCCAACTCAACAGTGGCCGGAAATCCACGTGCGTGAAAGTGATCGACGGGCGCTAACTGTTCGATAGTCACGGTCTCTGGATCGATACCGGCGGTTCGCATGGCGTCCATTACTTTGGCGAATACGTCGCCTTTTCCCCAATGATCCGAAATCGAACGTGCATCTGTCATGAGTTTTCTCTCCCGCTACACGTCTAAGCGATAGCATGAAAAACTGCTTACAAGTAGGAGTGCGACCGCGCGTGACTTTCGCTTTGGGCTCATCGTTGCCATTCTCGGCGGTCTGCATAACTGGCTGGTCGCAATTCAAAGCGGGCTCTCAGAATTGAGCTTCGCAATTCAAGCTTTGCGGACAAAGCTGATATTGGGTGTTTGCGGCCAAAAGTTGGTTGAACCAGAGGACAGCCTCTCATCAGGGTCTACGAGTTGCATCCGCCATCTGGTTCATCTCCGCTAGTCCGAACATCAATTGATTTTTTTTGCGGTGCAGTGTTCTCAAAGTTGACGGAAATGCGCTGCTAGCGGCAGTACACATACTATTTTGCAACTCGAATGTTCAGCAGAGTTTTGCTAAGGCGTCTTTGTACGGTGCTAACTGAACTTTGAGCCCCGCGCAGCGCATTTTCATGTGCCGGTTGTCCTGTTTCGTGGTAGAGAACCGCAGCCTTGTCAAGCTCGCCCTCCGCAACCATGTCTGCAATCCGCGGTGCCAACGCGACAAGAACACCCAAGTTCGCCATAGTTGCTTTGGCACTCTTCAACTCGTCCTCGGTTGCGACTTTGCTTTTCATAATACTGCTATTCGCCCTAGCAATCTCTAACTGTACATCTTCAGAAGTACTGCGGATCATATAAGCGTTCGAGCTACTGCCATCAGCGGCATTGTTAAATTCTATTACGTCCCAACCGCCACGCTCTGCTTCGACTGCATAGACAAGGAAGTAGTTCATTTGGCTTGTCATCCGTTCCAGCGTCTGGAAATCAGTCAGCAATCGCAGTTCTGCGGAAGCTTTTGCGGCCAGTTCCTTGACGGACTCCTGCGCGTTAGATGGAAGAACCGAAGCATTGAAAAAAAGGCCTATTGCTGTCGCCACGGCAAGAAAACGCATGATCAATCCTCTTGAAGCCTAAAGCTGAACAATGGCGACGTTTCGACCACTTGGCAAATGCGCATGCCGATGGGGCGCGACCAAACGATTGTCCGCTTTGGGCTCAAACCGGACATTGCCAAAGAGAAAGACCACCCGGCTCAAGGAGTGTGCTCTGGCTGGAATTACTCTTATCCCTGCGCCACGACCAACGGCGGCTCTTTCGGAAACGACCGAATATCAAACCACTTGAAGCACGTCCCATCCGCGTTGCACTTGTCACCCATCAACAGGTGTGCGCCCGTCGTTCTATGCCTTATCAGTGCAGCTCTGAACGCTCGTAGGTCGATCAACCACCAGCTATCTATTACCTGCCCGTCAGGCCCTGCGTGGCCGTAGAACATCCAGTCTCCGTGGCCATTCACTATCTTGGACAACTCCGTCTCGGCTCCGGTAGGCAGTTTGGCTCTGATGGTGAACTGATGCGGGTATCTGATGGCGTAGCCGTGACGCCGGACCCTGGCCGCTATGCGCATGTCCTTGGCATCCAGCATCAACAGGTCAGTGGCTTGGAAATGGTCCAGCGGGTCTGGTGCGGCCTGCAGGATGTGGCCGCCGATGATGCGCTTTATCTCAGGCAGGAATTGATCCGACCAGTGCCGGTTGACGGTGTAATAACTCATATCAAATCTCAAACATGAAAACGGGCGCAGTGAATGCCGCGCCCGAAAGTGAAGTCGGATCAAGCTGCCTTGGTTTCCTCGCGGTATTCTTTGATGCATTTTTCGAGGGTTTCCATTGCCTGATCCAAAGGCACATTGTTCTCCACGTATGAATGGAGGGCGAATTCAAACATTCCCACTTCTGCTTCGTCGAGCCGGGCGATATTTGGCTCTATTTTGTTGCGCCCCTTTTGCACTTCACGGAATCTCGCCGCCATTCCTTTTGGGTCTCCACACACCAGCCAGTCGATGGAAACACCTTCTTCCTTGCACCAACGAAGAAACACATCGTCGATTAGGATGTCGCCGTCTTCGTCATAGCGCAGGCCTGGTTCAGGCAGGTCAAACCATCGGCCAAAGGCGGTCACGCGCTGCTGGCAGGTCATAAAGTCTGAAAAGTCAGCAACAATGAAGTGTGGGTTTGCGTCGAAGTCATTAGTCTTCGTCTCGGCGTTCATTGCACTTCTCCTTTTTCAAGTGGTTCGAAGATGGGCTCCATGTCGAGGATGTCGGATGCAAGCTGCCCAATCACTTCAAGCAACTCGCCGTATCCCCTCATTGTCAGGTCGATGTTCATTGCGCTGTCGGAGGCGGCAACACCGGTACGAGCAAGCGCCAATATCTTGAGCGCCTTGTCATGGGTGTCGGTCTGCGTGGGAACGTCAAAGATTGGTCCAGACGTACCTTCTCCGTTCGCGCTGGCGCGTTGTTCTGGCATTGCTGTTTCCTCCTAAAATAAAGCCAAATAGCAGCATCGCTGCTCAAGCGTTGTGCCACGGTTCTTGTGCTGATAGCATATAAGTAGTAAGCACAGCACATGCTGTCAACACTCAAAAAGTGCTATCAGCACATATCGAGGCAGTAATGACGCCAGTACAGTTCAAAATGGCAAAATCCGCACTTGGCCTGAGCAACCCAGACTTAGCCGAAATGACAGGGCTGCATCGAAACACCTTGAACAAAGTGGACAAGGGGGAGGGTAAAGCCTCCACCGTTCAACTTCTGCGGCTTACACTAGAGGCCCAGGGAGTTCAGTTCGTGGGCGAAGGCGACACGGCCAATGGGGTTGGGGTGGTTTTGGTGGCGAAGTCTGGGGGATAGCTTTGGGAGAGCACTCCCCGAAATCTCCAACAACAATATACTTTGATATTCCGCTTGGAGCCCAGTTTGGATGCCCTGTGAACCGCTTCACTGACTTGCTTCCGGGTATCAGCCACCCTGTCTGTGTTAACGATTTAGCGTTCATGTTGAGTTTCGAACGTAAGATTTCACCCGGTCCCAATTTTCTATTCGGGCCTATCAGTGAAAGGTAACAAATTATGTCTGATGATGAATTTATTTTCGACAAAATCGATGACGTGGATTCAGAATATGTTGGAGAAAACTTGTACATCTCATCTACAGGCGTGGAGATGTGGGACGTAGACACCGGCTACGCGTCAGAGGTCGCGGATAGCGAAGCAAAATTTCAGACCCTGCGCTCAACCGCCTTTGGCATCGAAGACTTGCCCAGCAACCTGCCAGCAGAGTACGAATTCACTGGGTTCATGGAGGATTTATTCTTCTAAAGTGCTGCTTGAAGACGCAGTTTCGACAGCATAGCCCTGCTAATCCCGCTATAGCCGATAAACGGCCATGCGCCATTGAGGACGTTCCCGGCAAAGGGCTGGCTCACTCAATTGACCAGCGGCTTTAGTACCCCGACAGGCGCAGGCGCACCCAGTACAGTGGCCGCAAATTCACGAGACACATAATCCGCGCCTCTGGTTTCCATCAAAGCGAATTTGTGGTCAGAGGTTTCGCCGATGCGGCGATGGAAGGCTGCGAGACTGGTCTGATTGAGGTATTCCCACACCGGTCTGCCTTCACTCAAATCAACCTCCAGAACCTGACCGGTTTGGGATACCGATACGAGAGCACGCTGGTTGTCCTCGCTCAGTCTTACAACGCCCTGCTCCTCGGAAAAAATGGCGTGTTCGGCGTCACCCGCCACTGGAAAAAGCGATGTCCCAAGCCCAGACACCGGGTCTACTTCTATTATGCGGGAGCCACCCTGAGACGCGAGCCCGCCAAGATTATCGAACAAAACAAATGTACCGCGTTCAGTGACGACTGGTGAATGCTGAGCGACCATGGGACCCTTGATGACGCGGTGAACAACATCGTCATACCGGTCTACGATAATCAGTGAACTCGACGACCGTAGTGACATGGCGATGTCACCTGCCTCGGCCCCCTCGATCTTCGCGGCGGTTGCTTCGTTTAACTCAACAAGTCCATTGATGTGATAAGGATCACAGCCATCACGCACCGAATACGCCAACCCCATCAGTCCGTTTTTTGCAAAAAGGTCTTCGAAACGGACCGCACGTAATCTTTCCCCACCCCGGTTTACGATTTGGAATCCTTCCTCGTAAACGGCTCCGATTTCTGAGCAGTTGGTGTAAATCCGGGTCGAGCCGATAAGTTTCTTTACAGGCCGCTCAATCTGCGCCCAGGGCAACAATGCGTCGCTGTTGTTCGCAATATGCGGCCAGTGATGTCCATGATTGATAGAGGACCAGAGAATATTGCTGTCCCGATCAATTCGCATCGAACCAATGTGATAGGGGAACATGTTTTTGGCCTGAAACGTGACAACAAGGTCGCCGTTGTTGTCCAGGTCCACGCCTAACACGTTCACATTGTCTCTTCCGGGTTGACCGCTGAAGCCGTCAAATTCTTGCCCTTCAAATAGCTCGGCTCTTGGCACGCTCCAAGTGTGGTACACGTTGCCTTCCCGGTCCATGATCCAGGCAATGCACCCAAGCTCTGGGCAAAGCTCGGGCTGTTCCTCAAAGCCGCCAGTGATTAACAGCAAATCGTCATAATCCCTGGGATCGACAAGCCAGGTTGTCAGGTCTTCCCGTGGAACAGAAACATCTTCTACTTTTCCATAGATGGTTTCTTTGGCTTCAAGTTTTCGCCAGGCGTCGAACCCGGCTTTGGCCTGTTGCAAAATGGGGATTGGGAACCACTCAAACTTGTAGCTGACCACACCACAGATATATGCGCCGCTCAGAATCGAAAGACCGAACAAAACCGCGGAAAAATTTTCCGTCAAAAACCGTACCAACTTCATTTGCGTTACCCATCGCGAACTCAACGCCGCGATTAGAGCTCATATCGGGTGTACTCACGCGTAACGGGTCGTTCATCGCCGGTTCACTAAAAATCAATGAAATTTCGCGAGTTTTCTGCTCGGTTCCGCCGTGTTGCGACATTCTTCCTTGCAGTAAAGAGCTTGGTTTCACGCAATTCGCATCATCAAAACCATAGCTAGACAGGCGCAACCAATGCCTGCGACCTCACGAAATCCGATTACCTCGTCAAAGAACGCCCACCCCAGACCGCACAAGACAATCAGCGATAGCATCGAGTAAGCCACCGCTGCTTGTCCCAGAGTCACGTGACGCATCGCGAAATACCAAAGGATGGCTGAACAGGCGTAAAGCAAGATGCCCGCAATCATAGGCGGCGATGTAATCGCCCTTGCGCCATCTGCGGCGACCTTTATGAGTAGGTCACCTGCGATGACTACAGCTGCAGTAAATAGAGAAAACAGAATACCGTAAAAAACGCTCATAATAGCTCCAATTGAAAAAGCAGCGCGAAATACATGCGCTCACAATATCATGGTCCGCTAGGAGCAAGATTCTGTCAAATGCACCAGTTTCGGTGCCATCATGATTGCCATTTGACCAGTCTCACTGACCAGAAATTCGAAATCAATGATGCTGAGGAAAATACCGAGACAACGTTCAATATGGGTTTAGAGCGCTAAGGTTTTGTTGTTCTCCTCGAATTTGGAGCACTCATGATAGGGGAGCACCTTACTCGAATCCGTTTAGACACGGTCTCATCAATGCAACAGCATCAACCATCGCTCAGCGGCTTGAACTACCGCTTCGATTTTCTCAGGGTTCAAAGCTAAGTAGCCACCGCCAATGGCGGGGATGCCCCACTTTATCGTGGTATCAACTGCTAAGTCTGCTTTGTTTGCCGCCCATTGAAAACCGGCACTTAGAAAGCCGCGCAGGGTTTTTAGAACGTCTTGAATGACGGATTTAATCGGATTTACTGCTTCAAGTTCCTGCCTCAACTCCTGCAAAGGTGCCCAGGCGGTAAGCAGCTCATCAACTACATTTGTGTGTGAAGGAACTATGGCTTCGGGTGGGTAATTGCCTCCAATTCCATGCCGAGAATTCGAAGCCGCCTGCAACTCAGCCTCAGCTTCGTCGATTGCGCAAGTCAGGTTGCCACGCTGCATTAATTCTTCAATTTTGACAGAGATTTGAGATGGGCCGTGCAACCAATATTCTTCTGGTATTAGAGCGATTTGACTTTGGAGCTGCCAGTTTATCGGATTTCCAGTCAAATAGCCTTCATACCAATCATTCCAAAACCCCCATCTCTTAGGATCTGCAGCAAAGAACTCCCCTAACACTCGCAGTCTTTGTGAGTTTTGGGTTTGAGAAATTTCCGAAAACAACGGTTCCTCAAATACCGCCTCAGCGTTGGTAACCATCCGTAAGAGGGATAGGTCATTCAGATAAAACTGATTGGCACTTTCTGAGACACGATAATAAGCCCGGATCGCATCTGCCGCTGCATCCGCCACATCTTTCTTCGCGTCGACACGGCCTTGATAATGAGAGGCGGCACGCGCCGCGCCATTTGCGGCAGCCAAACAATGTTGCTCTTCAGATTCAAGCTGATCCTCTGTTCTGGACATTCCTGCCAAAGAAAGTGCCGCAGTACGGGCAGCGAAGCGTGCATCAGACGACACACTTAGCATCGCTGGGGCATGCATAATTGCTCCACGGCAAACGGCCAGAAGGCTAGCGTCTCGGTTTCCAGACCCTTTCCGAAGTGCGTGTGGCAGAGCACGCAGCG